>JANOYE010000329.1:0-2927 GCA_031428695.1 Rhodoferax sp.
GTGCTGGCCTCCTCTGCGATCACAGCCCACCCGGATGCGATGCGTTGCGGCGCGCCACCTTTGGCCATCTTGTGCCCGGATGACAGGGCACGCGTTGCATCGACCACAGCGTTGCCGGTTTGCGCCACCAAATGGCGGCCAAAGAAGTGGTTGAAAAACTCAAGCGTGTTCATGCATTGCTCTCAGGCCACGAAACATGCGGTGCGACCGGCGGCATCCCAATACGCCGGGCGCCAGGCAGCGTCAACAATCGCACCGGTCTTGTCGCCGTCCCACCTTTCCACAGGCACAGGGCGCAAGGGCTCATCGGCGTAGCCATGCACGCCGTCGAGTTCGCCAGGCTCAATGTCCCACCGCGCGACCGAACAAACCCGTTTTTTCCCGATCATGGGCAAATGGGTCAGCAGCTCACGAATTCGGTCTGCATCACCCTCGCAATACCAAGTCAATGACGTTGCCGTGATCGTCTTGTAGCCGTTCATGATGTTGTCGCTCAAATTGCTGAATTTGGTGTGAACCGAACCTTGTTTGTTCTTCTTCAGCCATCGGTGGTCGAGCCAAATGTCGTCAGGCCGCATCGCCTGGACGATTGCCACCTTGCCAACCGCGATGGGTTCGTAAATTGCGGCGCTGGCGAAATACAGGCCGTCGGTCTGCTTGATGGGCAGGCAGTTGTGGGCCTGGTTGACGTCTTGCGTGAGGCTGTAGACGGCGGAGGCCAACAGGGCGTCAAAGGTCAGGTAGCCGCCGCCAGTCATGAGGGGGCCGCTCAGCGCCGCCGTGATTTGCAGTTTGTCCATAAACCACTAAGCGGCGGCTTGGGCGGCTGCGGCGAGTGGAAAATCTTCCACACTTGACGGTGCCCAGCCTCCAATAGCGACTGTTTTCACAATTTTGCCGCCTACCTTGACCGTGAAGCGCCCCGTGATCTCGCCGCAGCCCCGCGCAACCTGAGCGCCCAGAATGGGTCGCGCCGAAAGGGCGTCCAGCGCTTGCAAGATAAGGCCGAGGTCGCGCTCTTTGGCTTGCTCGATCACCATGCGCCCATGCAGGTCAATGTCGGCGGGCAAGGCGTAGAAGTCGGTGACGGTACGGGACGAATTGGCCATCTCGCCCATTTCAGACTTGAGCGCAGTTGCCTTGCCTTCAGCGATGAGCAACGCGGCCTCCAGGTCAGCCAATGGTTTGCCGTCTTTCTTGGCCTTGTTCATTTCGCGCTTGACGCCTTTGACAACCGCATCCGCTGCAGAGCGTTGGCTGTTGATGTCGCTGCGGCTGTGGTATGCCAGTTGGTCTGATTCGTTCAAAAAATCTAACACGCCAGCGGTGTCCTCCAGGTCTTTTCTGACACCGGTAATCGCCTGAGGCAAGACATTCGCTTTTGGCAAAAAGTTGCTGACCAGAAGCCGCGATTTGATCGACCACGAGCCAAAGAGATCCAAGATCGGGTCGGCATCGCGAATCTTGGACAACTGCACCAGATCAACTTCGGCTTTGGCATCTGCTGACTGCCCCAGTATGTCGGAATAAGCCTGCTGCAAAGTCGTGTTTCCGACGCCGCGTTTTTCCATGGCGGCGAGGCCGCAAGCGCGGCGCAGGAACCCGCGCACTGTGCTGGCTGGCAAGAAGGCAGTCTGCATCAACTTGCCCTCTTCATCCTGCCCACGGGCCATGAGGGGAAAGTTGTTGTAGTCGTTGGCACGTCCGCCCTGGATGACCGGCATGGCGATGGACAGCGGGCCTTGGGTGGTGATCACTGCGTCAATGATGATGTTTTGCTTTTCCATAGTCTTCCCCTTTTGTAAAATTAGATAACCAACATGCCGAACCCGAATGCGCGCGCCGTGTTGCCAATGCCAGAGCGCAGCGCCGCCGCAAATTTTTCGTGATCCACGACCTTCAACACGCCAGTGAACTGGGTGTCGTCAATAGTGAACCTGTCCGAGCGCTTCTCCACAACGAAGTGCTGGGCGCTGCAATGCACGGTGATGATTTCATAACCGTGCTGCAAGCCTTTTCGTTCCAGCCAGGCGTGCCGAGATCGCCAATCGTCAGTGGGGAAGTAGCGGTGGCGGCCCTTGTTTTTTACGGAAACGCAGGCCCGCAACGAAAACCCAACAATATGTCCTCTGGGCAACGCCGCATCGGTTCGAATCGTAAGTTTGTCCCCGTCATCAACATGCAGCGCTGCAGCGTCGCCTACCAGCCCAGCAACCATGCGATGCGTTGAATAGCCGCCAACCATTGTTGGCTTTGTGATTGTGTAGTCCACTGAATGCTCCTTTTGTTGACTGCGAGAGTTCGGGTCAATTTTTCTTTTCGATCTAACTCGCCACGCATGGCTGATCGGCGTGCTCGTGCGACTAACTGTAGCAAAGCCAAAGATTCGATCGTTGCTAAGGCAAGCTGATGGAGATATCGCGTCCATCGTTCGCGTAAACGTCATTTGAGCGTGGCGGCCGGGAAATGCGACCGGGCTTTGGTGGGAAATGCGCGCGGAAGCTCGCCTGGCGGGAATAACAAAAAATGAGCGACCACCGTGTCGCACACATTTTTAGCTTCGCTAGTAAACCGTGTCGCGCGTGCTTTCACACAAAAACCGCACGCGCATTGCCCGGTCGCCGCGCGGTGGTCACGGAAATGAGTAAGTGTTAACAAGTATATTAACGATGTCCATTTTCAAGCTCAATAGGCAGGATTTTAAGAAAAATTAGTGCTCAGGTCTCGAGCAATGTGCGTAACCAGCTATACAAATAATAGCGAATGGCTTATGGCTCAATACGCCTTCAGTCCATCGGCATGAAACCGCCTGGCTTCGAACGCCGGTTGTTCTGCTTTAAATGCCCTCTGATCGAGACGCGGCCTCACCTGCCCAAAATTCACCCCGCATCGACCCCTTGGCATGTATATTGCCTGAGGGCAGTTGC
>JANOYE010000330.1:0-3403 GCA_031428695.1 Rhodoferax sp.
CAAAGCCGACAAGCAAATGCAAATGAGCAGCATTTAATTCATTCACCCCACTGAACTATTCGTTCTCAAACCAGGTCTGCAAAGGCAAGCCGCCGGTCCCCAATACCAGCGGCCTGCAACCGGGGTTCAGCTTGCAAAACGCATCCAGCCCGCGCGTATTGCCGGGGTTGGCGCCGCTTTTCACTTCATACGCAAACAGTTCCCCTTGGTGGCGCAAAACGTAGTCCACCTCGTCTTGGCCATTGCGCCAGTAGTGGATCAAGGGTTGCGTGCTGCTGTGCTCCAGGTGGCGGGCCAGCAACTCGGCGCCGACGGCGCTCTCAGAAATGCGGCCCCACAGCTCGGGGGTGGCGCGCAAGCGTTCGAAGTCAAAACCTTCTGTGCTGGCAATGGCCCCCATCAGGGCGGTGTTGAACACTTGCAGCTTGGGGCTGGAGCCGCGTTGGCGCACCGCCTGCCCGGAATACTTCTGCAAACCGCAGACCATGCCCGCGCCTTCGAGCAACTGCAGGTAGTGCGCGATGGTGGTGGTGTTGCCTGCGTCGCTGAGCTGGCCCAGCATCTTTTGGTAGCTCAACTCTTGCCCGCTGTAGCGGCAGGCCAAATCGAAGACCCGGCGCAAGAGCGCGGGTTTCTGCACCGGGCTCATCAGCAACACGTCTTTGCTGATGGTGGTTTCAATCAAGGCGTCGCGCACATAGGCGGCCCAGCGTTGCGGGTTGTCCACCAAGGTGGCGGCGCCGGGGTAGCCGCCGTAAAAGATGAATTGATCGAGGGTGAAACCAAACGCCTCTCGCATTTCGATGAAGCGCCAGTGGCCCAAGCGTGTCATTTCGAACCGTCCGGCCATGCTTTCCGTCAAGCCGCGGGCAATCAGCAGCGGCGCAGAGCCCAACACCACCACCCGCACGTCGCGGCCGGTGCGGGTGTCTTCGTCCCACAAGCGTTTGACCTCTTCGGTCCAGGCAGGCAGCTTCTGCACCTCGTCCAGCACCAGGATGCAAGTGCCGGCGTTCATCGCCAAAGCGCGGGCGGTTTCCCATTGAGTGGTAAGCCAGCCGCTGCCGGCAAGGCCCGGGTTGTCGGCGCTGACGCTGTGCTGCGCGATGGTTTTGTCGGATGTTTCAGCCAGCGCGGCCAGCGCCTGGCGGACCAGGGTCGTCTTGCCGACCTGGCGCGGGCCCGCTAGCACTTGCAGGAAGCGACGGGGCTCCTGCAAACGTGCGATGAAAGCGGCCAGAATATGGCGGCGAATTTCTGATGACATGGGTTTACTCAATCGAATGAGTAATTTTACTCAATGGATTGAGTAATTTTGAATTCGGTTGGATTTCAACTCGAATGGCACACCGTTTTCTCTGGGAAAACTACAAAATCCGGTTGAACCAAAGCAGCGACAAGGCGGCAGCGCTGATGGCAAGAACTGCTGCAAACAAGGCCAGCAACCCGGAGATTTCGGTCTCTTTTTTCTCTACTGTAAGGCGCGAACTCAGGGTTTCGTAGACCTTCTTCAGGTCTTGCGCGGTGCCCGCGTAAAAATAGTCGGCATCGGTTTTTTGCGCCACGGCTTTCAAGGTGACTTCATCAAGGCGCACGCGCATGGACCAGCCTTCAAAGCCGATGGTTTCACCATTCACCGTGCCAATGCCCACGGTGTAGATACGTACGCCCCGATCGGCGGCCATTTTGGCGGCTTCGATGGTGTCGATGCCGGTGGTGCGTTGGCCGTCGGTCAGCAAAATGATGGCGGCGGATTTGTAGGAACCCGGTGGCACGGGGGTGAACTCTTTCTTCTCTTTCGGCTTGTCGTCAATGGAGACGCCGCGCTGGCGCTGGTTGCCGTATTGAAGTTGGCCCAGGTCGATGCCCGCGTCGGGGAAGATGGTGGCCAGAGACATCACGATGGCGTTGCCAATGGCGGTGGCGCGTTGCATTTGAAAACGGTCAATGGCCGAGACCAAGTCTTCGCGGTTCAAGGTCGGGATTTGCGCCACGGTGGCCGAGCCTGCAAACGCCACAATGCCCACTTTCACACCCTTGGGCAAATCGGTAAGGAACGCTTTGGCGGCATTTTGCGCGGCCACCATGCGGTTAGGCAGCACATCTGTAGCGCGCATGGAGCCGGACACATCCATCGCCAAAATGATGGTCTCCTGAGTAGAGGGCAGACTAATCACGGCAAATGGGCGGGCCGAGGCCAGCAGCATCGCCGCAATCGACAGCAAAAACAACAAGGGCGGAATATGGCGGCGGAAATTG
The DNA here is from genome assembly GCA_031428695.1 of Rhodoferax sp. Taxonomy (GTDB): domain Bacteria; phylum Pseudomonadota; class Gammaproteobacteria; order Burkholderiales; family Burkholderiaceae_C; genus JANYCG01. The sequence continues at coordinate 2,260 of JANOYE010000330.1, forward strand.
GGCCCGGTGCCCATGGCTTCGCGCACGATGGAGAGCGAGGCATAACGCAACGCCAGCTTCTTCTTGCGTTTCATCAGCCAGATGTACACCCCTATAAGCAGCGGCACAAACAGCAGCAGCCACAGCAGGTTGGGCCAGAAAAAAGTCATCGGCATTTGTTTAGGCAGAAGGGTGGCCATGTCCATGTCAGTGTCTCCAGTTCGGGCGGCGCGTTCGGGCGGCAGCGGGTCAGGCCGCCCGTTTGAGCTGCATTGGCAGTTTCGCCCCAGCACCGACGCGGCTGCGGCGCTTGCGCATGTCGGTGAATCGCATGATGGATTCCACCAAGTTGTCTGCAGTGGAAAGCTCCAATGTGTCCACGCCGGCTTTGCTCAGGTTTCGCCGCAATTCGGTTTCGCGCTGCAGCGCAATCCGGGCAAAGCGCTGGCGGAATTTCGGGTCGTGGGTGTCCACCAGGAGTTGCTCGCCGCTTTCCGCGTCGCGGATGGTGATGAGGCCGAGGTCAGGCAAATCCATTTCAATGGGATCCACCAGGCGCACCGCCACCACTTCGTGTTTTTGCGCCAGGTGCCCCAGCGCTTTCTCCCAGCCGGGTTCGCTGATGAAATCGGACACCACAAAAACGGTGGATCGCCGGTGGATGAAGCCGGTGGCCGCTTTGAGCAAATCGTCTAACCGCGTGACCCCGGATTCGGCGTGTTTGGGGCGACGGGCCATCGCATGCATCAGTTGCAAGATATGGCGCCTTCCGCTGCCTGCCGGAATCACCGTGTCAACGCCAGAGCCATACAGCAGCGCACCCACGCGGTTGCCGTGGCGTGTCAACAGCCGGGCCAACACCGCGACAAAATCAGCGGAAACATTCCGCTTGCGCTGCTCGCCGGAGCCGAAATCGATGGAGGGGCTGAGGTCAAGCAGGAACCAGGCGGTCATCTCGCGGTCTTCGGTGAAAACGCGAACGTGGGGAATTTGCAGGCGGGCGGTGACGTTCCAGTCCATGTGGCGCACGTCGTCGTGCAGCTGGTATTCACGCAGGTCGGCCAAATCAATGCCGGTGCCGCGCAGCAGGGTGCGGTAGTCGCCTTGCAGCAGGCCGTCCAAGCGTTTCACCACCGTCCACTCAAGGCGCCGCAAAACGCTGTCA
>JANOYE010000331.1:0-4966 GCA_031428695.1 Rhodoferax sp.
GTGCCGCCGTAGGCTTTGTCGATCATCATCAAGGTGGTGGGTCCTTGCGTGGTGGTGATGTTGGGCAGCGCCAGGCGGCCTTTGAGCTCGGGCTTGGCGAGGTCTTTCCACGAGTCGATTTTCACCTTGTCAGTGCGGTAGACGATGCTGGTGGCGAAGTAGGTATACCCCACGCCCATGTGGTTGCCAATCGGGTCTTTGGCAAAGTCGTGCAGCTTGTTGTAGTTCTTCAGCTTGCCGACCTCGATGGGTTCAATCAGGTCTTTTTGCGCCGCCTCCAGCGCAGAGAAATCGGCCAGCACCGCGATGTCAACCTCTGGGTTGCCCTTGCGCGCCTCCATCTTGGCCAAGCGGTCGGCACTGTTGCCGACGTTCACCACGATTTTGCATTTGCATTTGGCTTCAAACGGCGCGTAAAGCTCTTTGCGCAGCTCGTTTTGGCCGACGCCAAAGGCCGAAAGCACGAGCGTGCGTTCTTGGGCGAACAGGGGGGAGAGCAAGAACGGGAGGGTCAGCGTGGTGGCGAGTCGGCGAAGGGTGGTCATCTTGGTTTCCTTGTCAGCCGGGTTGGTTTTCCAGCGGATTTGACTATACAAGCTGGCGCGCCCCGGCGGGCCGGCAAGGCCGGGGTGGTTGGCTACGCGAATGTCACCCGCAGCGGCCTCGTGGCCGGCTGCTCCTTCTCTATTTCGCTACGCCACCCACCCCGACCTCACCGGCGGTGACGGTTTGTCTTGGGCAAAGGTTGAATACCGGCAACGCCAGTCAGATCAGGTAGGCGCGGCATTCAGTGCGACGGGAACGGTTCGGTAACATGCGGGGCGCTGTAGCTCGAAGGGTAACCCGCCGCGGAGCGCCACGGCGACTTGATCTCCCCCGGATTGAATGCCAATAACTTGAGGATATCAATTGTCAACATTTTCGAAAACACCCATGAGTCATGTGAATCTGTTGCGGTCAGCTATTTATTGCATAGCACCGAGAAAATTAAGGTGGTGAGTTATGCGTCTGAAATTGGCTTTGCTTTTGTGAGCGCGTTGCTTGTTGGTGCTCGGTAAATCAGTCAAAGTGGCTTATACGAAGACAGACCAATACGATCGGATTGTTGGCGCGGTTCAGCGCAGCGGCATCAGGAGGAACAGATGGCCACAGGTCGGCGTGGGCGACAGCCGCGCTGCTGAGTGCCTCGGCGGCCTGATCCTGGGCGGTATTGCACCGTTGTTCTAGCAGGTAGGCTGCGGCCACCTCGGGATGCCGGGTTATGTGGGAGCAGTGGAAGCGCGAATTTTTATTGGTTGAAATGATTAATTCAACTAGAATGATCACATTAACCGGAGATACCCATGTTGACTCTGACTGCGACCGACGCCAAAACCCGTTTCGGCCAGGTGCTGGAAAGCGCCTTGACCGAGCCTGTGGCCATAGAAAAAAACGGTCGTCAACTGGCCATTGTGGTCTCTTCCCAAGAGTACCGCCGCCTGCAAGAGGCCGAAGACGCACTGTGGGGCATTCGCGCAAAAATGGCCGAAGCAGGTGGCATGCTCACCGCCAAGCAAACCAAGGATTGGCAAGCCCGCATGGGAGCCAAGCTAAGTGCTTAAACTGCTGCCCACCAAAGACGCAGCCAAGTTTATCGAGGCACTGCCTGCTAAACAGTTTCGGCAAATATGGCTCAAAGTGCTAGACCTGCTGCGCGACCCGTTGCCACCCGATTCAGCCCAACTGGTAGGCTACACCTACCGCCGCGCCGACATAGGCGAGTACCGCATCATCTACGATGTAATTGGCAAAGCCCCTGACCAAACCCTGCGGATCATTTTGATCGGCAAGCGCAACGGCGATGAAGTGTATGAAAAACTCAAACGGCTGAACTAACGCATTTCAAAATTCATCCAACCAGCCTCGCTTGTTCCCGCGCTTCCCCTGTGGACATTGGACTTCACCAGTTTGCAGGCACACACTCAGGTCTTTGTGGTCGGCCGCGCTCGCCACGGCACACCATGTCATGAAAGCCTAAAGAGAATCGGCCTGTAAGTCACGAAAAACGTGCGTAAACAGCTACTGTTTTAGTAGTGACTGATCTCCCTCAAATCAAGCGTGGGTGAGCCGCTGAGGCCAGGGCAGGAAGCTGGTATTCAGCGATTGCACTGCCGCAATGCCAACCAGATCAGGTCGGCGTGGCATTCAGCGCAGCGGCATAAAGAAGCGCAGCGGCATAAAGGAGGCCACAGGCCGGGTGACAGCTGCGGCGCTGAGTGCCATGGCGCCCTGATCCAGCGCGGCGACGGCCTTTGGTGCGGAACCAGGCGCCGTCACAGCGCGACGCTGCCGTCCACACACGTCACGGAATGCCCACCGACCCAAATGTCCGCACCCACCTGCTCCACATACACGCGCCCGGCGCGGCCCATGGCGGTGCCTTGCGCGGCCACGTAACGGGCGGGCGCGACCCCTGCGCTAATGAGCCATTGCGCCACGGCGGCATTCAAACTGCCGGTCACCGGGTCTTCCGCCAGGCCGTTGTTGCCGGGGAAGAAGGCGCGGATTTCAAAGGCGGGCTCGTCCTCGCCTGCGCTTGAGGAAGAGCCGACCACGCCAACTTTTTTGCCAGGGCCGACCACACCAATGTCCAGCCCCGCCAACACCGCGCCATCCGGCTTGAGCGCCAGCACCTGCTCGCGCGACTTCAACATCACGCCGCGCCAGTTCGGCCCGTTGTCGCACCAGGCGTGGCGGATGATGTCGCTGCGTTTCACGCCCAGGCCGCGCGCGATCAGCTCGACATCGGCTTCGTCGAGCGGGCCGCTTTTGAGGAGGGGCGGCGCGGCGAAAGCCAGGCGCTGCCCCAAAGCGTCTGCATCGCGGCGCAACTTCACCAGGCCTATGCCGCATTCCTGAAAAACGTATTCGCCTTTTGGTCGCCCACCCGCCTGCAGCCACGCATGGCAACTGCCCAGCGTGGGGTGGCCGGCAAAAGGCAACTCGCGCCCTGGGCAGAAGATGCGCACTTTGTAGTCGGCCTGCGGGTGTTCGGGTGGCAGCAGAAACGTCGCCTCTGAGAGGTTTGTCCAATTGGTGAAGTGCTGCATCTCGGCGGTGGAGAGGCCGCTGCCGTCCAGCACCACCGCCAGCGGGTTGCCCAAATAGGGCGTGGCAGTGAACACATCCACTTGTTTGAAGGCGCGTTGCTGCATAAAAAATCCTCAAGACAAAACAATGTCCAACACGCCTTGGCTGGCCGGGTGCGCGCAGATGCCCGTGTGCCAGCGCGACAAATGCGGGTAAGCGCTGCGCGGCAGGGCCGGGTGTTGCGGCGGCAAACCCCACCAGCGGTGCATCTCGCAGGCAATGGGGAAGTCTGCCATCGTCATTCGCTCGCCTGCCATGAAGGATTGCTGCGACAAATGCGCATCCAGCATGGCCAACTGCGGCTCGGTTGTGGCCACTGACTTGGCAATCACTGCCCTGTCCGGCTGCGGGCCCGGCGTGCGAATCCACTCCACAAAGGCGGCGCGGCCCACGTTGTTCATGGTGGTTTGCTGCCAGTCCATCCAGCGTTCGGCGTCAAAACGTTGTTCCAAATTCTCTGGATACAAGTTGCCCAACGAATGTTTTGCGCACAAGTAACGCACGATGACATTGCTCTCCCACAGCGCAAAGCCGCCGTCTTGCAGCATCGGAATTTGCCCATTCGGGTTCAGGCGCAAATAGTCTGGCGTTTTGTTGATGCCGTAACTCAAGCCCGCATCGGTGCGCTTGTAGTCCAGCCCCATCCACTGCGCCGCCAGCACCACTTTGCGCACGTTGATGGAGCTGATGCGGCCCCAGATCTGCAGTTGGCTCATCGCAAGCTGGCTTTCACTACATCGGCCAAGGCAGCAATGCCTTCGTCAATCTGCGCCACACTGGCCGTCACAAACGACAGGCGCAGCGTGTTGTTTTGCGCGGCATCGCTGTAGAACGCTGCGCCGGGCACGAAGGCGACGTTGCGCTCGACGGCTTTGGGCAGCAAGGCCGCCGCATCCATGCCCGCAGGCAACTTGACCCACAAAAACATGCCGCCGTCGGGCGAGTTCCACACCACACCGGTGCCGGCAAGGTGCTTTTGCAGCGCGGCCAACATCGCATCGCGCTGCGACTTGTACAGCGCGCGGATGGTGGGCACATGGTGGTCTAGAAAGCCGTCTTTCAGCACCTCCGCCACCATGCGCTGGTTGAAACTGGGGGTGTGCAGGTCAGCGGCCTGTTTGGCTTGCAAGAGCTTGGGGTAGAGCGGTTTGGGCGCGACCAAAAAGCCCAGGCGCAGGCCCGGTGCCAGCGTTTTGCTGAAGCTGCCCATGTAGAGGCAGCCCTCGGGGTTGCGGGCTGTGAAGGGCGCAGGCGGCGGCGCGTCAAACCACAGGTCGCCGTAGGGGTTGTCTTCCAGGATGGGCAGGCCAAGGCGCGCAGCTTCGGCGCTTAGAGCGGCGCGGCGCGCTTCGCTGATGCTGTTGCCAGTGGGGTTTTGAAAATTCGGCAGCACATAAAGAAACCGTGCGCCCGCCGCTTTGGCAGACAAGTCCGCCACGTCTATGCCTTCGGCATCACTGGCGATGCTCACAAACTCTGGCTCCATCGGTGTGAAGGCTTGCAGCGCGCCCAGGTAGGTGGGTGTTTCCACCAGCACGCGGGAGCCTTTGTCGATCAAAATTTTGGCCACCAAATCCAGCGCCTGCTGGCTTCCTGTGGTGATGAGCACTTGCGCCGGGTCAATATTCCACGGCAGCGAATTGGCCACCCATTCGCGCAGCGGGCCGTAGCCCTCGCTGGCGGCATATTGCAAAGCCGCAGGGCCGTCATCGCGAAGCACCTTGGCGCAGGCCTCGGCAAAAGCCTGCACCGGGAAGGTTTTGGGCGAGGGCAACCCGCCTGCGAAGCTGATGATGCCGGGCTTTTCCGTCACCTTCAAAATCTCGCGGATCACCGA
>JANOYE010000332.1:0-13240 GCA_031428695.1 Rhodoferax sp.
CAACCCGCGCGGAACTTCCACTCCAAAACCGCATGCGCATGGTCCGGTCGCCGCGCGGATCCTCACAAGCAGCCGCCACAAAAGCAGCGCGGCAAGCTCGGACTTAGTAATTAACATGGGTATTAACATTTTGCCAAAAAAGCCGCATTCTCACAAATTTCAAGCTTTTTAGGCCTCTAAGTCACGTGAAATGGTGTTTATTTGCTACTAATAATATAGCAAATGCACTCTGGCGCCGTTCAAGCGCCCTTCAAGTGTTTTTGGCTTTTTTCCTGGGAACTTCGGGCTTGACCAGCGGCCCGGTCCACTTCTTCTCATAGTCCATCTTGGCGAAATGCGCCACTACAAAGTCGATGAAGGTGCGCACTTTGGCGGAGAGGTGTTTGCGGCTGGGGTAGGCCAGGTTGATGGTGAGGCGCGGCAGGTCCCAATCGTCGAGCACGGGCACCAGGCGGCCGGCGACGATGTCGTCGTAGAGGATGTAGGTGGGCTGGATCAAGATGCCCAGGCCGTCCAAGGCGGCGGTGCGCAGCACCTGGCCGTCGTTGGATTCGAGCAGGCCCTTGACGGTGATGGTGGTGTTCGCGGAGTTGCTTTGGGCCGCCGCGTTCACGCCTGGCCCCGTAAAGCGCAGCTCATTGGGTTTGTTGGCGTAGGTGTAGACCAGCGTTTTGTGGTTCTGCAAATCCTGCGGGATGGCGGGCACGCCGTGTTGCGCCAGGTAAGCGGGCGAGGCGGCCAGGATGCGCCGCGTCTCGGCCAGGCGGCGGATGGTGATGTTGCTGTCGGGCTCGACCTCGCGGGTGCGGATGGCCACGTCGATGTTGTTGTCGATGATGTCCAGGTAACGGTTGGCGGCCTCGACATGCACCGTGACGTTGGGGTAACGCCGGGTGTAGTCTTTCAAAAGCGGCGCCACGTGGTGCAGCGAGAACGAGAGCGAGGCGCTGATGCGCAACACGCCGGTGGGGTTGAGTGCGGTGGCGTTGACGGCGGCCTCGGCGTCTTTCAGGTCGGCCAGGATGCCTTTGGCTTTTTGGAAAAACTCTTGGCCGGTGTCGGTGAGGTAAAGGCGGCGCGTGTTGCGCTCCACCAAGCGCGCGCCCAGGCGCTCTTCCATGGCAGAGAGGTAACGGCTGGCGGCCGCGTTGGAAAGCGCCAGCGCCTGCGCGGCGCGGCTCAGGCTGCCGGTTTCGGCAACCTGCACGAAGAGTTCGATTTCGGTCCAGCGGTCCATGGAAAAGTAATTTGCAGAATTTGCAGCGGATGTGAAGCTCAAGATTGTCACGGCAATCTATAGTCTTCTCAAGCGATCAAACCCTGGGAGACACGGTGGACAACACACTCACGCAGCAACTCAAAATCCGCCAACTGGTGGAGAGCTGGGCCGTTTGGCGCGACGCTGGCGACTGGGAGCGCTTCAAAACCGTGTGGCACCAAGACGGCGTGATGATGGCCACCTGGTTTCAGGGGCCGTTTGAAGAGTTCATCAAGGTCACGATTGAAGGCTGGAACAAGGGTGTGAGCATCTTGCACTTCCTGGGCGGCTCGTCGATAGACGTGGCCGGGCACCGCGCCATCGCCCAAACCAAGATGACGATTTCGCAGCGCGGCCTGGTCGATGGCGTGGTGTGTGATGTGGTCTGCACCGGGCGCTTTTACGATTTCTTCGAGCTGCGTTCGCAGGGTGGCAGCCCACCGCATTGGGGCCTGGTGCACCGCCAGCCGATTTATGAGAAAGACCGGGTTGACCCGCTGGACCCCTGCGCTGTGTTGAAACTTGACCAAGCGCTGTTGGCCACGTTTCCAGAAGGGTATCGGCACCTGGCGTACATCCAGACCAAGATTGGCTACAAAGTCAAACTCGACATGCCGGGGCTCAAAGGGCCGCTGGTGCAAGACTTGTACCGGCGCGGCGTGGCCTGGTTAGCTGGCCAACCGATTGAGCGATAAAGGGCGCGCCATGTTCAAAGTTTTTTGTAAATCATTGGCCGCACGTGTGGGCGCTTGTCTGGCAGCGTCGGCTTTGATGCTGACGCTGGCACACGCGCAAGACGCCTACCCCAACCGCGCGCTGAAAGTCATCGTGCCGCAGCCGCCGGGCGGTGGTTTTGATTTTGTCGCCCGCGTGTTGGCGGAAAAACTCGCCGTGCAACTCAAGCAGCCCGTGGTGGTGGAAAACCGCCCCGGCTCCGGCACCCTGGTCGGCACCGAAGCGGCAGCCAAGGCTGCGCCTGACGGCTACACGTTGCTCACCGGCTCGGTCTCGAACCTGGCGCTGAACCCTGGCCTGTACCCGAATTTGCCGTATGACCCGCTGAAAGACTTCGAGCCTGTGGGCCTGGCCGTGAGTTACAGCTACACCTTGATTGCGCGCAAAGACTTGCCGTTTGCAAACTTGCAGGAGCTCATTGCCCACGCCAAAACCAACCCCGGCAAACTCACCTACGCCTCGGGCGGAAACGGCTCGGGGCAACACGTTCTGGCCGCCGCCCTGTGGCATTTGGCGGGGGTGCAGGCCACCCATGTGCCCTACCGCGGCGCGCAGGCCGCCTACACCGATTTGATTGGTGGCCGGGTGGACGTGTTTTTTGATTTGTCTTCCACCGCGCGCCCGCAGGTGGATGCGGGCACCGTCAAGGCGCTGGCGGTCTCGGGCGCTGCGCGCAACCCCTTGCACCCGCAAGTGCCGACAGTGCGCGAAACCGGCGCTGCCGCGTTGGAGCTGGAGTCGTGGTTTGGTTATTTTGTGCCGGCCCGCACACCCAAGGCCGAGCAAATGCGGCTGCAACAGGAGATGGCGCTGTTGATGAAATCACCCGACCTGATCGAGCGGTTTGAGAAAGCCGGTGGCAAACCGATGGCGCTGGTGGGCGATGAGGCCAAGGCCTTGGTGCGGCGCGACGTGGAGCGCTGGACCAAACTCATCCGCGACATCGGCATCAAGGCCGACTGATTCCATTTCCAAATCATCCGTGCAGGTCGTTGCCCCTCCTTGCCGTGCAGGCGCACTGTCTTCGTCGGTGCGCCTACTTCACGAATGATTTGGAAATGGAATAACCAGCGTAAAAACATGGTCAAACACATCGTGATGTGGAATGTCAAGGGGGACACTCCGGAGCAAAAAAGCGCGGGAATCAAGCGCCTGCAAGGCGCCTTTGAAAGCATTCGTGGGAAGATACCGGGCTTGACGCATTTGGAGATTGGCGTGGACAAAAGCGGTGTGGACTACGCCTGTGATGTGGTGTTGTACTCCGAGTTTGAATCGCAACAAGCGCTGGACAATTACGCCCGCCATCCTGAGCACCTGCGGGTGCGTGATGAGCTGGAGGGCTTGCGCATCGCCCGGCACCAGGTTGACTATTGAGTGGATGGTTGATTTTTTTGACTGAATTGACGATTAAGAAAGCAGTGAATGAGCAAAATTGAACAAGCCGCGTTGGACCAACTGTTTTTGAAGGCGCGCACGGCCAATGGGTTTCTCGACAAACCGGTGCCGCTGGCGCTGGTCAAAGAGGTCTATGACATCGCCAAAATGGGCGCCACCTCGATGAACACGCAGCCCACGCGGTACGTGTTGTTGCAGTCGGCCGAGGCGCGCGCGCGGCTGCTTCCCTGCATGAGCCCCGGCAACCTAGAGAAAACACGCACGGCGCCGGTGAGCATCATCATCGCCAACGACACGCAGTTCTACACCCACATGGACAAAACCTGGCACAAGCCCGAGGGCAAGGCTATGTTCGAAGGCAACGCGGCGTTGGCAGCGGCCACGGCCACGCGCAATGGCACTTTGGGCGCGGCTTATTTCATGGTCGCCGCGCGCGCCTGCGGGCTCGATTGCGGGCCGATGAGTGGCGTAGACCTGGTCAAAGTCAACGCAGAGTTTTTCAAAGACGGCCGCTTCCAGACCAACTTTGTGCTGAACCTGGGTTACGGCGACAACAGCAAGCTGTTTGACCGCAACCCGCGCCTGAGTTTTGAAGACGCCTGCAGCGTCATTTAGCAGCGTTATTTAGCAGCGTCATTTAACCATTGAAGGCTTGACCGCCATGTTGTTCCCCACCACCCTCGTTGGCAGCTACCCGCAGCCCGAATGGCTGATCGACCGCCAAAAGCTGGCCGGTCGATTCCCGCCGCGCACCCGCGCCCAGGAGTTGTGGCGCATTCCCGCCGAATACCTGGAAGAAGCCCAAAACGACGCCACACTCATGGCCATCCGCGCGCAGGAAGAAGCTGGGCTGGACATCATCACCGACGGTGAGATCCGCCGCGAGAGTTATTCCAACCGCTTTGCCACGGCGCTTTCGGGCATTGACATCGACAACCCCGGTACTGCGCTGGACCGCAGCGGCCACCCGAACCCGGTGCCGCGCATCGTCGGCCCGATCAAACGCATGCGGGCGGTTGAGGTGGACGACCTGAAATTTTTAAAAGCGCACACAAATCGCCAAGTGAAGATCACCGTTCCCGGCCCGTTCACCATGAGTGAACAGGCGCAAAACGACTTTTACGCCAGCGGTGAAGAAGCAGCGATGGCCTACGCGGTGGCGGTGCGGGAGGAAATTGCCGACCTTTTCGCCGCTGGTGCCGATGTGGTGCAGATCGACGAGCCCTACATGCAAGCCCGCCCCGAGAAAGCGCGACAGTTTGGCTTGAAGGCGCTCAACGCGGCGTTGGCGGGCATTACCGGAGAGACGGCGGTGCACATCTGTTTTGGCTACGCGGCGGTGATCCACGCGCGGCCTTCGGGTTATTCTTTCATGCCGGAGATGTACGGCTGCAGCTGCAAGCAGGTGTCGCTGGAAACGGCGCAGTCCAACCTGGATTGTTCGGTGTTGGCCAAACTGGACAACAAACGCCTGATGGTCGGCTGCATCAACCTTGAAGACATGGCGGTTGAGACGCCCCAGGTGGTGGTGGCCCGCATCAAAAAAGCGCTTGTTTATGCCAAGCCTGAGAACATTATCTTGGCCCCCGATTGCGGCATGAAATACCTGCCCCGCGATGTGGCCGATGGAAAAATGCGCGCCATGGTCGAAGCGGCCAAATTGCTGCGCGCCGAATACGCTTAAGGAGAAATCAGCATGTCACTCGAAACCAAATCAGAAGACCTGGCCCAAGCCGTCATTGGCCGCATGAAAGACTGCGAAGACCCGCGTTTCAAGGAGGTGATGACATCACTCATCAACCACCTGCACGCCTTCGCGCGCGAGGTGAAGCTCACACCCGACGAATGGATGGCCGGCATCCAGTTCCTCACCGCCACGGGCCAGAAGTGCGACGAGAAGCGGCAAGAGTTCATCCTCGTGTCTGACACGTTGGGCCTCTCGATGCAGGTGGTGGGCATTGCGCAAACCAAAGCCATCGAGGCCAACAAAGGCGCGGCCCTGGCCACGCCTGCCACTGAAGCCACAGTGCAAGGCCCGTTCTTCTGGGAAGGCGCGCCGCAGTTGCCCATGAACGCCGACTTGAAGGGCACCTTGCCGGGCGTGCCCACGTATTACAGCGGGCGCGTGACCGACCTGGGCGGCAAGCCGGTTGCGGGTTGCAAGTTGGATGTCTGGTCCGGCGACACGGAAGGTTTTTACGACCTGCAAAAGGGCCCGGATGCACCGATGCAACTGCGCGCCCAGTTCCGCACGGAAGCCGATGGGCGTTATGGTTTTTGGAGCATCAAACCCTCCAAATACCCGGTGCCGGTAGATGGCCCAGGCGGCGTCATGCTGCTCAAGATGGGCCGCCATCCGTACCGGCCCGGCCACATGCACACCATGTTGCGGGCGCAAGGGTATGCGCCGCTCATCACCCACTTGTTTGTGTCTGACAGCGAGTACCTGGACTCCGACGCCGTGTTTGGCGTGCGTGAAAGCCTGATCGTCGATTTCAAGCCGCATGCGCCTGGCAATTCGCCCGACGGCTGGACGCTCAACGTGCCGTGGCAGAGCTGCGAATACGATTTCAAATTGGTTCCCGCGGCCTGATGGCTCCTCTCAAACCCGCCAAACCCGCCAAACCACCACACACACCATGAAAATCGGCAAAAACATCGCCCCCAGTTCGGGCATCTCCACCGCCAACCCCGAGACCATCGTGGTGCGCGGCCAAGACCTCTGCCAAGACTTGATCGGTCAGGTCAATTTTGGCGACTACTTTTACTTCTTGCTCACCGGCAAGAAGGCCGACGCCAAGATGAGCGCCTTGCTCAATGCCTGCATGGTCGCCATCGGTGAACACGGCATGGTGCCCAGCGTGCAGGCGGCGCGCATGACGCTCGCCGCCGCGCCCGATGCAATGCAGGGCGCGGTGGCCGCCGGTATTTTGGGCTGCGGCTCGGTGATCTTGGGGGCCTCCGAGACGGCGGGGCGTTTGTTTCTGCAAATCGAGAAGGAGGCGGCCAACCACGGGGGTGACATCAACGCGGCGGCGCACAAGTTAGTGTCTGCCCTGCGCGCCAACCGGCAATCGGTGCCAGGTTACGGGCACCCGCTGCACAAGGATCTTGATCCACGGGTGAAGGCGCTTTACGAGTTGGCGAAAAAAGTCAACGCCGATCAGCGTTATGTAGACATCTCCATTGCTGTTGAAAACGCCATTCCCGGCATCGTTGGCAAGGCGCTCAAGCTGAATGTGTCCGCCGCCATTCCCGCCGTGTTGCTGGGTTGCGGCTTCCCGGTCAACGCGCTCAAGGGCGTGCCGATGCTGGCGCGCACCGCCAGCCTGATCGCGCACATGAGCGAAGAGCTGGAGAATCCGATTGGGTTCGCGTTGTCCAACGAAGCGGTCAGCAACCAGCAGTACACCGGGGCGCTGCCTGCGGGGTTTGACACCCGCCACCAAGCGTAACGCGCCATTTATAAAACACTTCGGCAAAGTTCGTTCCGTAATTTCTCACAACCGAAAAGTAGGAGACTCACCATGAAACGCTTGAAAACCATACTCACCTTGGCGGCAACCCTGATTGGCGCTGCGGCTCTGGTGCCGTTGACCGCACAAGCCCAAGGCGCGCCGATCCGCATCGGCAGCACGCTGGCGCTCACCGGGCCGCTTTCAGCCACGGCGATGACGCACAAACTCGTTGGCGAAATCTATGTGGAGCAGCTCAATGCGCGGGGCGGCCTGCTTGGGCGCAAGGTCGAGTGGATCGTCAAAGACGACCAATCCAAACCCGACCTGGCCCGCACCATGTACGAACAACTCGTCACTTCCGACAAAGTCGATCTGCTGATGGGCCCCTACGCCACCGGCGCGATTTTGTCGGCCATGGGTGTGGCGCAGCGTTACAACAAAGTGCTGGTGCACCACACCTTTGGCATCCCGTCGCTCTCCAAATACGACATGGCGTTCCCGGCCTGGTCGCTCGGCTCGGACCCCGGCAACACGGTGCCCAATTCGGTATTTGACGCCCTCGCGTCGGCGCCGAATCCGCCCAAGACCATCGCCATCGTCACCAGCAAGTTCCCGTCGATCCACTTCATGTCGCTCGGCGCGCGCGAAGTGGCCAAGAAACGCGGCCTTACCGAGGTCTTGTTCCTTGAGTGGGAATTTGGCAACCGCGATTTCGGCCCCATCGCCGCCCGCGTGAAAGACGCCAAGCCCGACCTCGTTTGGATGGGCGACATCGCGCTGGAAGGCAACATGCTGCTGGACGCGATGAAGAAGATCGACTACACGCCGCCGCTGCACTTCCACACCTACCCGGCGCCCGGCCCGATGACCAAATCGCCTGACGGTAAAAACGCGATCTCTCTCACAATTTTTGAAGAACACGCCCCCTTCAGCGACAACGCGCAGGGTGCCGCGTTCATCAAAACCTTCAACGAACGCGCCGCCATCGCCCGCCTGCCAGACACCACGGTGGAAGTGCAAGCGGCGGCTTCGTTCTCGGCCTGGCAGATTCTGGAGGCTGGCATTGTCGGGGCCAAGAGTTTTGACGACAAGGCGATTGCCGCCTTCCTAAAAGCCAACCGCATCGACACCATTCACGGCAAGTTGCGCTTCAATGGCCCCGGCAACTATGGCGACGACCTGATGAAGATCAAACAAGTGCAAAACGGCAAGTGGGTGGTGATCTGGCCGCAGAGCCATGCCGCTGGCAAGTTGCAGGTTCAATAAGTCTCTGAAGCCATTCGCCCATGAGTTTTCCCAGCTTTAACCTGCTCGCCCAATCTATCCTGTCTGGCATTTTCATCGGCAGTTTGTACGGGCTGGTCGGTTTGGGGTTGGGGCTGACTTGGGGGTTGCTGCGCCAGATCAACCTGGCGCATTTCGGCTTCGTCTTTCTGGGCGCTTATGCGAGTTACCACATGGCCACCGTGTGGAAGATCGACCCACTGCTCAGCTTGCTGATATTGCCGCCGTTTTTCTTTCTGCTGGGCATGGCGATGCAGTGGCTGCTGGCCAAATTCGAAATCACGCCGTTCAACTCGCTCTTGGTCACCTTCGGTTTCACCGTGATGATCGAGGCTTTGGTGCAAGGCATTTGGTCGGCTGATTTTCGCCGTTTGGAGAGCCACTACAACGACCAAAAATTCGTCATCGCCGGGCTGTATTTCCCGGTGCCGGAGTTGATCACTTTGCTGCTGGCCTGCGCCTTGTGTATCGGCGTTTGGGCGGCGATGCGGTACACCGACCTCGGCAAAGCTCTGCGCGCGATGGCCGAAGACGGCCCCATCGCCACCGCGTTCGGCGTGGATCAGCGCGGCTTGTCGCTGGCGCTCTCGGGGATTTGCGCGGCGCTCGCCGCTGTGGCCGGCATTTGCCTGGCGCTCACCTTCACCCTCACGCCGTCGCAAATCTTCGCCTGGGTTGGCGTAGTGTTTGCCGCTGTCATGTTGGGCGGCCTGGGCAGCGCCTTGGGGCCGCTCGTGGCGGGTATTTTCATCGGCGTCAGTGAAGCCGTCACCATGGCCGTGGCGGCGCCAGCCTGGGCGCCCATTGTGTCGTTTTCCATGCTGATCGTGATGTTGCTGTTCAAGCCGGTCAAACGTGTTGGCTGAGGGTGGTGGCGTGAACAAAACGCTGGTTGGCATCCTGGCAGCGGGGCTGATCCTGGCCGCCGTGCCGTGGCTGGGCCTGCCGGCGTTTTACGAATCTTTCCTGTACTTGATCTGCCACTGGACCATCCTCGCTTTGTCGTGGAACATCCTC
The DNA here is from genome assembly GCA_031428695.1 of Rhodoferax sp. Taxonomy (GTDB): domain Bacteria; phylum Pseudomonadota; class Gammaproteobacteria; order Burkholderiales; family Burkholderiaceae_C; genus JANYCG01. The sequence continues at coordinate 9,148 of JANOYE010000332.1, forward strand.
TCGGGTTATTCGGGTTATTTCTCGTTCGGCCACGGCGCTTTTTTTGGCATTGGGCTGTACACCTCGGCGGGTTTGTCGGCCAACTTGAACTGGCCATTTTTATTGACACTGCCGATGGCGGCGTTGATGGCGGCCTTGCTCGGCCTGGCTTTGGGCGCTGTGGTGTTTCGCGTGAAGGCCGTGCGCGGCGAGTTGTTTGCGTTGCTCACTTTGGCCATCACCTTTGTGGTGGCGACCATCATTTTGAACACCCGCGTTGACGGCGGGCCCGGCGTGTCGCTGGCGGGTGTGGCAGTGCCGCAAATCGGGCCATCCGCGCCGTCGTCAATCTACTTGATGGCGGTGGCCGCTACAGTGCTTACCGCGCTGATTGCCTGGAAGGTGCATTCCTCAAAATTGGGCTTAGGCTTGTTTGCCATTCACGACGACGAAGACGTGGCCGAGGTGATGGGTGTGCCCACCTTGAATTACAAACTCATGGCCTTTGCGCTTTCCTGCGCGTTGGCCGGGCTGGCGGGCGGCATCCACGCCTTGTTTGTGAACTACGTCACCGTGGGCGAAACCTTCAACATCACGGTGCCACTCACGGTGGTGCTGATGAGTGTGCTGGGCGGCACGCGGTATTGGGCGGGCCCCGCAGTGGGTGCGGTGGCCATCACCGGTTTGTTGTATGTGTTCTCCACCGGCAGCTCTCCCGTAATCGGGCGGGCGGTGTTTGGCGCGGTCTTGGTGGTCGTGATTCTGTTCATGCCCAATGGTGTGTTGGCCATGCTGGACAAGTGGCGGAAAAAGGGCGTAGCTGGTCAGGCGGTTGCTGACGCCAGCGCTGCGCCGCACCCTTCGGCCAAAGTTTCACCGGCGGTTTCGATTGCCACCAGCCCAGCGCCCAAGCGAGCTATCAACACCGCCAAACCCTTGCTGGAAGCGACCAACCTGGTCAAAACCTTCACCGGTGTGCGTGCGCTGGATGGTGTGAACCTCAAGGTGTACGAGGGCGAAATCCTCGGCCTGCTGGGCCCCAACGGCTCGGGCAAATCGACCTTCATCAATCTGGTGAGCGGCCATTTTCCGGCCACCTCGGGAAAAATCTTGTTCGAAGGGCGTGACCTGACCCGCCTGAGTGCGCACTCGGTCGCGCAATCGGGCATTGCCCGCACCTACCAAATCCCGCGCCCGTTTGCGCACATGGACGTGCTGCAAAACGTCGCACTGGTCGGAATGTTTGGGGCGGCGGCCTTGTCACGCGCAGCCGCCGGGCGCGAGGCCTGGAAGTGGCTTGAATTCACCGGCCTCAGCTCGAAGGCCCGTGCGTTGCCCGATGACCTGAACCTGCACCAGCGCAAGTTTTTGGAGCTGGCGCGCGCGCTGGCGGCCAAACCGCGCTTGGTTTTGCTGGACGAAGTGCTCTCGGGCTTGACGCCCGGTGAGATCAACGACGCGGTGGCGCTCATCCGCCAGATTCGCGCTCAAGGCACGACGATTGTGTTTGTCGAACACGTGATGCACGCCGTGATGGCGCTGGTGGATCGCATTGCTGTGCTGAACCACGGCCAGCTTCTGGCCGAAGGTGACCCGCAAACAGTCATGAAAAACCCGCTGGTAATGACAGCCTACCTTGGCGCTGAAGTGGCAAACGCTGGCGCTGAAGTTGCAAACGCTGACGCTGTGGGAGCGGCCCATGCTTGAGCTGCGCGGCATCCACGTGCGTTACGGCGCCGCCCCCGCGTTGTGGGACGTCCAGCTGGAGGTGCAAACCGGTGAGCTGGTGTGTGTGGTGGGGCCCAATGGCGCGGGCAAATCCACCCTCATCAACGCCATTGCCGGTTTGCACAAAGCCAGCTCGGGCACGCTGAAATTCCACGGGCGCGACATTTCAAATTTGCCCAGCCACCAATTCTGCGAGAACGGCATTGCCATCGTGCCCGAAGGCCGTCGCCTGTTTGCCAGCATGTCGGTGCTGGAAAACCTGGAGCTTGGCAGCTTCATCAAGTCGGCCAAGGTACACCGCGCGCAGACGCTGGAGCAGGTTGTCACGCTTTTCCCGGCGTTGAAAGAAAAACTGCCGCAGCCCGCAGGCTCGCTTTCAGGCGGACAGCAGCAGATGGTGGCGATTGGCCGCGCGCTGATGGCCCGGCCCAAGCTGCTGCTGCTTGATGAGCCCTCGCTCGGCCTCTCGCCCTTGATCGTGCAAGAGATGTTCAAAGCCATCCGCAACATCAACGCCGCAGGCGCCTCAGTTCTGTTGGTCGAGCAAAACGTCGCGATGGCGATGCAACTGGCCAAGCGCGCCTATGTGATGGAAGAGGGCCGCATCGTCGCAGAAGGCGCAGCCAGCGAGTTGCTGGCACGGCCTGAAATCAAGAAGGCTTACCTCGGCCTGGACGCCGATTAAGGTGACATTCCCTGCCGGTTTGCCGGTCATCACCGACCCGTTCTTCTACCTCTTCGCCATACCCGCCGTGTTGTTGATCGGCATCAGCAAAAGCGGCTTTGGCACCGGCATGGGTTCACTGGCGGTGCCTTTGATGGCACTGACCATCACCGTGCCCCAAGCTGCAGCGATCCTCATGCCGGTGTTGCTGGTGATCGACCTCTTTGGCATCGCGGCCTTCCGCAAAGACTTTGACAAAGCGCTGCTCAAATTCCTGCTGCCGTTCGCGCTCCTTGGCATCGTTATCGGCACGCTCCTGTTCAAATCGCTCGACAGCCACCTGGTGGCGGGCATCGTCGGCGTTTTCACCCTGCTGTTTCTGGCGCAGCGCCTGGTATTTCCCCCGAAACGCGACGCGCCCCCGCCGCCAAAATGGCTCGGCGCAATCTTGACAACCACCAGCGGCTTCACCAGCTTCATCGCCCACGCTGGCGGCCCGCCCATCAGCGCCTACGTCATCCCGTTGAAATTGCCGCCGTTGAAATACACCGCGACGATGGCCTTCCTCTTTTTTGCCGTCAACCTAAGCAAGTGGGTTCCCTACGCCTGGCTCGGCCTGATCGACGCCCGCAACATGGCCACCTCGCTCCTGCTGCTGCCCTTCGCACCTTTGGGCGTGTGGGTGGGCGTGCGCATCGCCCGGCGCATTGACGAAAAGCTGTTCTACCGGCTGGTCTACGGCGGCATGTTTTTGGCGGGGGTGAAGCTGGTGTGGGATGGTTTTTTTGCGGGGTGATTGCCGTGGGTGGATGAAACCGATATACTGTTGTTAAATACAGTAAACGGTCATTCACAATGAAAATCCTGCCTGTTGAATTTGATGGCCAAACCATCCGTCGCGTGTATGACGAAGACACGGAAATCTGGTGGTTTTCGGTTGTTGACGTGGTACAGATATTGACGCAACAAGCCGACTACCAGACTGCCCGCAAATACTGGAACAAGCTCAAGGAACGCCTGGGCAAGGAGGGCAGCGAGTCGGTGACAAACTGTCACCGACTGAAATTGCCCGCCGCCGATGGCAAAAATTATCTGACCGACGTTGCCAGCGCCGAAACCCTGCTTCGCCTAGTCCAATCGATCCCCAGCCCTAAGGCCGAGCCCATCAAACTTTGGCTCGCCAAGGCGGGCTACGAACGCATGCAGGAAATGGCCGACCCAGCCCTGTCGCTAGACCGTGCCCGCCAAACTTGGCAGCAGCATGGCCGCAGCGACAAGTGGATTCAGCAGCGCATGACGGGGCAGGAAACCCGCAACAAGCTCACTGACTGCAAGCTCGTTCACTTTTGGCGCGGCCACGACATCAAGGAAGGCAATGAGTTCGCCATCTTGACCAACACCATCCACCCGTCAGATTGCCGAAAACGACGCCGCCACTGGCATGCAGCAAAACAAGACGGCGGCCAAAGCGGGTGGCGGCATTGCCCGGCAAGCCCGTAAGCAGCTTGAAAGCCGCACGGGGAAATCAGTGGTGTCTGGCGAGAACTATTTGACGCCAATCGCCAGGAAAAAGTCACTGAAGTAATGCTATGCTAAAGATAGCAAATTACTTAATAAATACGTGACTTAGTGGCATTAAATTCATCGAAAAATGGAAAAATCAAGATTCGGATGAAAATTGTTAATACCCATGTTAATAATTGAATCCCCGCTTGCGTGAAT
>JANOYE010000333.1:0-2520 GCA_031428695.1 Rhodoferax sp.
TGGTAACCGGGCGTGCCGGGGGTTTGCCAATCCAGCTCGGTTGGGAACGGGCCGCCGCCCACGCGGGTGCAATAGGCTTTGGTGATGCCCAGGATGTAATGCAACATGCCGGGGCCCACGCCCGCGCCGGCCGAGGCGTTGCCGGCCACGCAATTGCTGGAGGTGACATACGGGTAAGTGCCGTGGTCCACGTCAAGCAGTGTGCCCTGCGCGCCTTCAAACAGCAGGTTGTCGCCGCGCAGATGCGCTTCATTCAACTCGCGCGAGACGTCGGCCATCATCGGTTTGAGCAGCTCGGCGTGGCGCATGGCTTCGTCAAACACGGGCTGGAACTGCACCCGGCCGTCTTTCAAGTAAGGCTTGAGCACCTCGCCAAAATCAAACTCTTCCGAATGCAAGTAGGTGCCCAACACGTGGTTGTGCAGATCGAGCAATTCGCGCAGCTTGGCCTCGAAACGCTTGGGGTGTTTCAGGTCTTGCACGCGCAGCGCGCGCCGGGCGATTTTGTCTTCGTAGGCGGGGCCGATGCCGCGCCCGGTGGTGCCGATTTTTTCGCTGCCGCCTTTTTCGCGGGCGGCTTCACGCGCCACATCGAGCGCCACGTGGAACGGCAAGATCAGCGGGCAAGCTTCGGAAACCCGCAGGCGCGAACGCACTTCGACGCCCACCTTCTCCAGCCCGGCGATTTCTTCAAACAGCTTGGCCGCCGACAACACCACGCCGTTGCCGATGTAACACTTCACGCCCGCGCGCATGATGCCGCTGGGGATCAAGTGCAGCGCCGTCTTGACGCCGTTGATGACCAACGTGTGCCCGGCGTTGTGGCCGCCTTGGAACCGCACCACGCCTTGGGCGCTTTCGGTGAGCCAATCCACCAGCTTGCCTTTGCCTTCGTCGCCCCACTGGGTGCCGACGACGACAACGTTTCTGCCCTTGCTCATACTTTGTATCCGAACACTTGATTCATGAATAGTCCCGAAATTTCAAACTGATTTTTCACACTGATTTGACAAGCCACTGGCCCGCGACTTGCACCAACTCGCGGTCGCATTGGAATTCGTCCACTTCGCTTTCATGGCCCGGCAACACACAGACCACGGTGTCGCCGCCCGCGCGCAAGACGGCTATCGCCCTGCGCAGTTCGCTCGATTCGTTCCAGGGCGCGCGAATGGCGGCGCGCAACGGCCTGGGGCCCGCCGCGCCGACCAACTCTTTCACGTCAAGGCTGAAACCGACGGCAGGCCGGTTGCGGCCGAACACGGCGCCGACTTCGTCATAGCGACCACCGCGCACCAGCGCGTCGCTGGCGCGCTCGGCGTAAATAGCGAAACGCGTGCCGCTGTAATAGGCGTAGCCACGGGAATCGGCGAGGTCAAAACTGACGCCGGCACCGTCGATGTGGCCAGCGAGCCATTCCAAATTAGAGAGCGCCTCACGCACAGCGGGTGTGCCAGGCAGCGCCTTTTTCGCTTCAACCAGCACCGCCGCGTCGCCATACAGGTTGACCAACGCCGCCAGCCCTTCACGCGCAGACTTTGGAAACTCCCGCGTCAACCCAGCCAGCTCGGCGGCGTCTTTGGCGGCCAGCGCGCCTTGCACCAAGGCCAATTGATCGCGTGGCAGGGCAACCTCGGCCAGCAGCGACTTGACGATGCGGGCGTCGGCCATGTCCACACTCAATCCCTGCACCTGGGCAGCCTTGAGGCAATCGAGCGCCAACTGCAGCGCCTCCAGATCGGCCTCCAGCCCGGCGTGGCCAAAAATCTCCGCGCCGAACTGCAAAGGCTCGCGCGTGGCGTGGGGTTTGTCAGGCCGGGTGTGCAGCACCGGGCCGCAGTAACACAAGCGCGTCACGCCCTGGCGGTTGAGCAAATGCGCGTCAATGCGGGCGGCTTGGGGTGTGGTGTCAGCGCGCAGGCCCATCATGCGGCCCGAAAGCTGGTCTACCAGTTTGAAGGTTTGCAGATCGAGCGCTTCGCCCGTGCCCGTAAGCAGCGATTCGAGGTGCTCCAGGAGCGGCGGCATCACCAACTCGTAGCCGTAGCCGCGGGCAGCGTCCAGCAGGTCTCGGCGGAGTTCTTCGATGTGGCGCGCCTCAGAGGGCAAAACATCGGCTATGTGATCCGGCAGGACCCAGGCGCTCATGGAAGTGGGGGGCTGTTAAAAACGTGATTTTACAGGGCAAAAATTTCGGGGCCCGCCGCTCCAGGCCATTGAGCCAAATGCGTAAGCGGGGGACACCTGCGAGGCGCGTCTGCATTGTTTAAGCCAGCATGCTATTAGTTATATAGCAATAAACACAATAAATACGTGACTTGTATGCCGATTTTATTGGTATTTTTCGCAAGAACCAGTCCAAACACCCAATAATTAATACCAATGAAGGGCTATCCCCTTAGCTCCACAGATTGCTTTGTCCGTAAAGTTGATGCGATTTGGGAGTAGGTGACTGGTGTCGTGGCGACGGCCTGTTGCATGAGTCGATAGAACAACAAGCCGCGCGAGGTTGAGGTTCGCCGG
>JANOYE010000334.1:0-15197 GCA_031428695.1 Rhodoferax sp.
GGATGTGATGCTCGACCTGGCAATCGCCGAGAACCTGCAAACCGTCTTCACCGCGCAACTGCTCAACTCCGACGAAGAAGCCGTTGGCCGCATGCTCAACCACCCGCACAGCATCGTCAGCCTGAGTGACGCCGGTGCGCACCTGACCTTCTTCAACGACGCCGGCTTCGGCCTGCACCTGATGGGCCACTGGGCGCGCGATCTCGGGGCTATGTCGATGGGCGAAGCCGTGCGCCGCCTCACCAGCCAGCCAGCGCAAGTCTTCGGCATGCAAGAGCGCGGCACGATCCGCGAAGGCTACGCGGCGGATCTGCTTTTGTTCGACCCGAAGACTGTGGCACGCGGGCCCAAGCGCCGCGTGTTTGACCTGCCGGGCGGCGCAGCGCGGTTGACGACTGACGCGGTGGGCGTGCACGGCGTGTGGGTCAACGGGCGGCTGGTTGCCAACGCCGATGGGCTGCTGGCAACGACGCCGCTGGCGGGGGAGTTGTTGACGCGGTTTTCAGTTTCCGGTTGAACAGCAAGCTGAACATCCAATGCAGAAACCCCGCTTTTTCCAGGCGGTCAATCAAGCCGCCGACCGCCAACTTGCTTTGAGCCGGTTGGAATTTCCAAGAGTCACAAAAAAAATGATAGCAACTTACGTATGTTTTACGTGACTTAGGGGCCAATTTGGCTCAAAAACTTGGACAATCTGGTGATTTTGGAACAATAATTAATACCTGTATTAATTATTGAAGCAAACCAGCCTTGGCGCCTGCCGTCATTCTTGCGCCAGCCGGATGATCCGTTTGCCCAGGTTTTCACCTCGGTACAAGCCGGCGATGGCGTCAGGCGCGTGTTCAATGTCGTCGAGCACCTCTTCCAGGTACTGAATTTTCCCAGCGTGCACCCAAGCGCGTAAATCTTTCAGTGCCCCCTCGAATTGGTCGGTGTGATCGAAGATCACGAATCCTTGCATGCGGGCGCGTTTGACCAGCAAGTGGCGCTCCACGCGCGGCCCCAGCGGAAACGGCTCCCAGCTCGCCACTGACGCCGTGCCGCAAATCACAATCCGCGCGCCGGGGTTCAGGTGGGCCATCACGGCGTCGCTGATAGCGCCTGCCGTGTTGTCGAAATAGACATCGACGCCGCCCGCGCAAGCGGTGGCCAACTGTTGCTTGAATGCCGTCGATTTGTAGTCCACAGCCTGGTCAAAACCAAACCGATCCAGGCACAGTTTGCGTTTGGTTTCACTGCCGGCGATGCCAATGGTTTTGCAGCCGTGAATCTTCGCAATCTGCCCGACGCACGAGCCTACCGCGCCTGCGGCGGTGGAGACCACCACCGTCTCACCGGCTTTCGGCTGGCCAATCTGCAAAAGCCCGTAGTGGGCCGTCAAGCCGTTCATGCCCAGCACGCCCAAGGCGGTGGAGTGCGGCAAGCCAGTCTCTTCCACGCGGCGCTGGATGGCCTTGGGGCTCACGACGGCATAGTCCTGCCAGCCAAACAAACCGGTCACCCAGGTGCCCACGGGCCAATCGGCGGCATTGGAGGTGACGATCTGGCCGACCGCAAACGAACGCATCACCGCGCCAATGGCCACCGGCTCTGAATAATTCGCCGCCGCGCTGACCCAGCCGCGCATGGCCGGTTCGACCGACAAATACACGTTGCGCACCAGCACCTGGCCCGGCCCCGGCACGGGCACGGGCGTCTCGACAATTTCAAAATCCAGTGCCTGTGGGATCGCCACCGGGCGGCTTTTCAACAAAACTTGGCGGTTACGGGCGGCGTTGGGTTTATCCATCATGGGTTCTTTCATCTTTAGCGATCAATTGGGTGGCGTCCAAATATGAAACACATGCCTACAATGTTTCATTAAACGCTTTTATTACATAGGGAAACCATCAATGGCCGGACTCTGGTTTGAACAGTTCAGTGTGGGGCAAGCTTTCGACCACGAAATCCGCCGAACGGTGCTTGAGAGCGACAACATGTGGTTCAGCAACGCCACTTGCAACCCCGCCGCGCTGCACATCGACGCCGAATATTGCAAGGGCACCGAATTCGGCAAACCCATCGTCAACAGCATCTTCACCCTGGGCCTCGTGATTGGCCTGTCGGTCCAACAGACCACGCTGGGCACCACCATCGCCAACCTGGGCATGACAGAGGTGCGTTTCCCGGCTCCGGTGTTCGCGGGCGACACCATCCGTTCGCGCACCACGGTGAAAGAAATTCGGGCCAGCAAGTCGCGGCCCAACGCTGGCATCGTCACCTTCTTGCACCAGGGGCTGAACCAAAGGGGCGAAGAGGTCTGCACCTGCACACGCCAAGCGCTGATGTTGAGGAAGCCTGCATGAAGCTCAGGTCGATGCTTTTCGTGCCGGCGGACAACGAACGCAAGCTTGCCAAAGGCTTGACGAGCCCAGCTGACGCGCTGATTCTTGACCTGGAAGATGCGGTGGCCCCGAGCCGCAAACACGGCGCTCGGCAAACGGCAGCCAATTTCATCAGCGCCCACGCCGGCACGTTGAAAACGAAGCTGTTCGTGCGTGTCAACCCGTTCGATGCCGGCCTCGCAATGGGCGATCTCGCCGCTGTTGTCGTGCCGGGGCTGGCTGGCATCATGCTGCCCAAACCCAACGGCGTTGCCGACCTGATCCGCCTTGGGCATTGCCTGGACGCACTGGAGGCCCGTGCCGGTATCGAAGCTGGCAGCATCGCCATTCTGCCGGTGGCTACAGAGACAGCTCAGGCGATGTTGAACATGAACGGTTTCGCGGCCCTCGCGCGCCCTGCGCACCTTCCCCGGTTGGCGGCAGTCACATGGGGCGCGGAAGATTTGTCAGCGGCCATCGGCGCCATTTCGAACCGCGAAGAAGATGGCAGTTATTCACCCCTCTACGACCTGGCCGCATCGATGTGCCTGTGCGCCGCTGCCGCCGCTGCCGTGCAAGCCATCGACACAGTGTTTGTCGACTTCCGCGATGCGGCGGGGTTGCAGGCTGCCTGCCAGGTGTCTCGCCGGCGTGGCTTCAAGGGCCGCATGGCCATTCACCCGGATCAGGTGGCGATCATCAACGAGGCCTATTCACCGTCTGCCGCCGACATCGCCCACGCGCAGCGCATTGTGGACGCCTTTGCCGCAGCGCCTGATGCAGGCGCATTGAGCATTGACGGCGCCATGATCGACATGCCGCATTTGATCCAGGCGCGGCGCACTTTGGCGTCTATTGTCTGAGCCGCGACGCTCAAAGGCTGATTGGCGGCGAATTGGCGCCTAGTTGGCGTCGTCGTAAACTCGATTCAACTTCGCTTAACGTTCGATCCACACCCAACAGAGGCACACCATGAACTTCACACTCTCTGACACCCAAATCTACTGGCGCGACCGCGTCAAGGCATTCATGGACGCGCACGTTTATCCAGCGGTTCCGGTGTTCGATGCGCAGATGAAAGCCTTCGGCGAAAACCGTTGGCAGGTGGTGCCGATTGTTGAAGCGCTGAAGGTGAAGGCCAAGGCGGAAGGGCTGTGGAATCTGTTTTTGCCCAAGGACTCGGGACACGAAGACAGCCCCTACCGCGGCGCTGGCCTGACCAATTTGGAATACGCCATTTGTGCGGAAGAGATGGGGCGGGTCAAATTTGCCTCTGAAGTCTTCAACTGCTCAGCCCCAGACACCGGCAACATGGAGGTTTTTGCCAGGTATGGTTCGGAAGAACACAAAAAGAAATGGCTATTGCCCCTGCTCGCAGGCGAGATTCGTTCGGCTTTCTTGATGACCGAACCTGATGTCGCCTCCAGCGACGCGACCAATATCGCCACCCGCATCGACCGTGATGGTGACCATTACGTCATCAACGGCACCAAATGGTGGTCCAGCGGCGTCGGTGACCCGCGTTGCAAGATCGCCATCTTGATGGGCAAGACCAATCCGGAAGCGCCCAAACACTCACAACAGTCGCAAATCCTGGTGCCGCTGGACACCCCCGGCATCACGATTGTGCGTATGCTGCCGGTGTTTGGTTACGACGATGCGCCACATGGCCACGCCGAAGTGGTTTTGAAGGATGTGCGGGTTCCAGTGGAGAACTTGCTGCTCGGCGAAGGGCGCGGTTTCGAGATTGCGCAAGGCCGCCTCGGGCCGGGGCGCATCCACCATTGCATGCGCACCATCGGCGTGGCCGAAGTGGCGCTGGAGAAAATGGTGAAACGCCTGCAAAGCCGCGTGGCGTTCGGCAAGCGCATCTCCGAACAATCGGTGTGGGAGCAGCGCGTGGCCGAGGCGCGCATTGACATCGAAATGACGCGCCTGTTGACGTTGAAAACCGCAGACATGATGGACAAACTGGGCAACCGCCATGCCCGCGCCGAGATTGCGATGATCAAGGTCGCCGCGCCTTTGGCCGCGCTGCGCATCATCGACCACGCGATTCAAGCGTTTGGCGCCGCCGGTGTCAGCAGCGACGCGGGTCTGGCGCGCGCTTACGCGAGCATGCGCACCATGCGCTTGGCCGACGGGCCGGACGAGGTTCACAACCGCACTATCGCGCGCCTGGAATATGGCCGCTACGGTGTGGAAAAAGGCGCCGGCAAAGGGGCTGAAAGCGCGACCGAAAAATCCACCGCCAAAGTTTGAGGAGTCCACCATGTCTTTGTTTTCACTAACTGGCAAAGTGGCCGTCATCACCGGTTCTTCCAAAGGCATCGGCAAAGCCATTGCTGAACGCATGGCTGAGCAGGGCGCCAAGGTTGTGATCTCCTCCCGCAAACAGGTGCCGTGCGACGAGGTGGCGGCAGCCATCAACGCCAAATACGGCGCAGGCACGGCGATTTCGGTGGCCGCCAACATCTCCAGCAAAGAGCAACTGAAAAACTTGGTGGACGTGGCCAATGAGAAGTTTGGCAAGATCGACGTGTTGGTCTGCAACGCCGCCAGCAACCCGTATTACGGGCCGATGGCTGGGATTGAAGACGACCAGTTTCGCAAGATTCTGGACAACAACATCCTGTCCAACCACTGGTTGATCAACTTCGTGGCGCCGCAAATGATCGCCCGCAAAGACGGTTCGATCATCATCGTCAGCAGCATCGGCGGCCTGCGCGGCACACCGGTGATCGGCGCCTACGGCATCTCCAAAGCGGCCGATATGCAACTGGCCCGCAACCTGGCGCACGAGTTTGGCCCGCACAACATCCGCGTGAACTGCATCGCGCCGGGGCTGATCAAAACCGACTTTGCCAAGGCCCTGTGGGAAGACGCTGAGATGCTCAAGAAGCGCACCGCCACCACGCCGCTTCGGCGCATTGGAGAACCTGATGAAATAGCGGGCGCAGCGGTGTTTCTGGCCTCGCAGGCCGGCTCGTTCATGACCGGGCAGTCGCTGGTGATTGATGGTGGCGTGACCATCTAAACCATTGAAAACAATTGGGGTCAGATTCCAATTAATTATGCAAAGTGCGCATAGATAATTGGAATCTGACCCCAATTAATTTTATGCACAAGTCGGCATTGGTCTTGTTTTCAGGAGGGCAGGACTCCACCACCTGCCTGGCGCTGGCGCTCACAAAATATGAGCGTGTGGAGACCATTGCGTTTGACTGCCGGCAGCGCCACCATGTCGAGCTGGAGTCCCGGCTGAACGTGTTGCGCGAAATGAAGGCACAGTTTCCGGCTTGGGCACCCAAGATGGGGGAAGACCACTTGCTTGACCTGGCCGTGCTCGGCGAGGTGAGTGAAACCTCACTGACGCGCGACACCGCGTTCAAGATGGAGCAAAGCGGCCTGCCCAATACGTTCGTTCCAGGCCGCAACCTTTTGTTCCTCACGCTGGCCGCCGCTGTGGCCTACCGGCGCGATTTGCAGGTGATCGTCACCGGCGTGTGCGAGACCGATTTTTCTGGCTACCCCGATTGCCGCGACGACACCATGAAGGCCATGCAGTTGGCGCTGTCGCTGGGCATGGACAAGCGGTATTTGATCGAAACGCCGTTGATGTGGATCGACAAAGCCGCGACGTGGCAATTGGCTGAATCGTTGGGCGCGCAATCCGGGTCGTCCGGCGGCGGCGGCGCCCTGGTGAATCTCATCATCGAACACACCCACACCTGTTATTTGGGTGACCGCGAACATCGACACGCCTGGGGTTATGGCTGCGGTGCCTGCCCGGCTTGCGAGCTGCGCGCGCGTGGTTTCGCAAAATTCAGCGGGCAGTGACTTCGAACCTTGACGGCGCGCCTTCGGGCTGTCGTAGCAGCGTCCAGGTCTTACCGTGAAAGGCTGCGACGGAGGGCCTATGTGCTATTGAAATAATAGCTCCTTGCGATTTTTGCACGAGATCAAGCAGCCTTTTGTAAATTGTGTCTTCGGCTTCTTTGTCCAGCGCGCTGGTGGCTTCGTCGGCAAACAGCCAGGTTGGCTTTTTCAGCAAGACACGGGCGATGGCCAAGCGTTGCTGCTCGCCGCCAGAGAGTTTTTGGCCCCAGGCATCCGAGTCGTCAAGCCTTGCGACGAGTTGTGGCAACAGGGCGTCGTTCAATGCCTGGGCAAGTTGGTCATCGGTGTAGCTGGCCGCAGGCTCGGGGTAGGCCACGGCGTCGCGCAAGGGGCCGTTGGGGAAATAGGGGCGCTGCGGAATGAACATCGTGTTGGCTGGCCGCGTGATGTTGCCTTTGACGAAGGGCCAAATGCCGGCAATGGCGCGGAACAAGGTGGACTTGCCGCTGCCTGAAGGCCCTTGCAGCAAAATGCGGTCGCCCGCCTGAGCGTGCAAGTCCGCGCCATGCAGCAAGACGCTGCCATCGGGCAATGCCAAACTCAGGTTGTCAATATCAAGCGCTACAAAATCAGTAGCTGATTGCGCACTGCTTCCGAGACCTATGGCTTGAAAACTTTCTTCAAAACTGGTCAAGCGGTCGGTCGTGGCCTTCCAGGTGGCGAGTGTGCTGTAGTTGTCAACAAACCAACTCAAAGAATCTTGCACGCGCCCAAATGCACTTGAAATCTGCATCAATTGGCCCAGCTGGATGGCACCGCTGAAGAAACGTGGCGCCGCCACGACAAACGGAAAGACCACGGCGGCCTGGCCGAATCCGACGGTAAACCACGTGAGACTTTTCTGCGTTTTGATCAACTGCAAATAGTTGGCCAAAACTTTCGAGAAGCGAAATTCAAGTTGCGCGCGTTCAACTTTTTCACCGCGGTCTAGTGCGATGGATTCGCTGTATTCACGCACCCGCACCATGTGGTGGCGAAAATCTGCTTCGAGTTGCTGCTGCTGGAAATTCAACCTGGAGAGGGGCCGGCCAATGGCGTGGCTGATGTAGCTGCCCACCACACAATACAACACCGCCGCCCACACCATGAAGCCGGGGATGTTGATAGCGGTTCCTCCTACGTTGAAGCCGAAATCGCCCGACAGGCCCCACAAAATGCCGACGAAACTCACCAAAGTTACCAGTGCGTTGAGCAAACCCATCGTCAGTGAAACGGTGTAACTGGTGAATTGGTTGATGTCTTCCTGAATCCGCTGGTCTGGGTTGTCAGGTGTCGCTTGATCTGCGCCGGCGCTTGTGTGATTGCTTTCTTTTGTAAAACGCGCCAACTCCATCCGGTAGAACGCCTGATTGGACAACCATCGTTCCAGGTAATGGCCTGTCATCCAAGCCCGCCAGCGCATATCCAGCAGTTGTGTGAGGTAAAACTTGTAGACGGCGATGATGATGAAGGCAAAAGCCAGGTAGGTGAAGCGTCCGAGCTGCGTCCAGAAAACCGGCGCGTCCTTATTTTGCAGAGCGTCATAAAACACCCGGTTCCAGTCGTTGAGCTGCACCAGCATGAAGACCGAGCCGAGGTTGAGCAACACAATGGCCGTGAGCAAGCCGCGCGCCTGCCAGCGTTGGTCAGACTGGAAGTACGGCAGTGAAAGCGCCCAGACCCTGGCGGTTTGGGTTTTGAAGGAAGCGAATTTGGCGGCGAGGTTCATGAGGGCATGTTAAGACAAGCCCGGAAACCTTACCTCACTCAAACGCCCCCCTGACGACCTAAAGGCGGCCTTCTTCGACGGCGTGGCAGGCGATGCGGATGCCGCCAATCATTTTCAACACCGGGCGCTCGCTGCGGCAGCGCTCGTTCGCCTCGGGGCAGCGCGGGTTGAAGGCGCAGCCGGGCGGCGGATCAAGCGGGTTGGGCACCTCGCCTTGCACAGGGGTGCGGGCGCGGCCCACGTCGTGCATTTTTGGGATGGCATCGAGCAACATGCGCGTGTACGGGTGGCGCGGGTTGGAGAACAGCGCCTCTTTGTCGGCCAACTCGACCAGGCGGCCCAAATACATCACACCCACTTGGTCACTCACGTGGCGCACGACGGCCAGGTTGTGCGAGATGAAGAGGTAGGTAAGGCCAAGCCTGCGCTGCAGCTCTTTCATGATGTTGAGCACCTGCGCCTGCACACTCACGTCCAGCGCGGAGGTGGGCTCGTCACACACCAAAAACTCGGGTTCCGTCGCCAGCGCACGGGCGATGGAGATGCGCTGGCGCTGCCCGCCGGAGAATTGGTGCGGGTATTTGACGGCATCGAGCGGGCTCAAACCGACTGACACCAGCAATTCGGCAACGCGCTTTTTCAGATCAATTTCGTTGGTGATCAGGCCGTGTTCGGTCAGCGGCTCGCCGACGATGTCTTGCACGATCCAGCGTGGGTTCAACGACGCGTACGGATCCTGAAAGATCATCTGGATGCGCCGGCGCAGTTTCAGGCCGTTGGGCGAGTGGTAGGTGGCATGCGCGTCCATGCCGTCAAAGGTGAAGCTGCCTCGGGTGGGTTCATACAAGCCCACCAGCAGGCGCGCTACCGTGCTTTTGCCGCAGCCGGATTCGCCCACCAGCGCGAGGGTTTTGCCTTTTTCGATGTCGAAACTCACACCATCGACGGCGCGCAGGTTCAGGCGAGGCTTGCCTTCGAGCACTCGGTTGAGCCACGGTGGCGAAACATCGAATGTCATCGCCAAATCTTTGGCCTGAACCAGAGGCGCCCCCTTCGCGCTCATGCCGCCACCTCTTGGTGCAGCCAGCACGCGGCCAGGGTTTGGCCTAGGGCTGCCAGCTCTGGCCGCTCAACAAGGCAGCGGCCATGTGATTTTGGGCAGCGCGGATTGAAAGCGCAACCCGTTGGAATTGCGTTGAGGCGCGGCATCGCGCCGTCAATCTGGCTCAATTGCGCGCGGTCTTGGGTGATGTCCGGAATCGCGCCCATCAGCCCGACGGTGTAGGGGTGCACCGGGTGGTTGATGACCTCGTGCACAGGGCCCACCTCGACAATGCGGCCAGCGTACATCACCGCCACGCGGTCGCAGGTTTCGGCGATCACGCCCATATCGTGGGTGATCAGCATCACCGCCGCGCCGTGGTCTTTGCATACCTTTTTCAGAAGCGAAATGATCTGCGCCTGAATGGAGACATCCAAAGCGGTGGTGGGCTCGTCGGCGACGATGAGTTTGGGCTCGGCCGCCAAGGCCAAGGCGATGACCACGCGCTGGCGCATGCCGCCCGAGAACTGGTGCGGATAGTGGTCAATGCGCTGCTCGGGCGCGGGAATGCCGGTGTCTTGCAGCAGCTTGATGGCCCGCTGCCGAGCCTCTTTGGCCGACACCGGAAGATGCGCCAGTATTGTTTCGGTCAGCTGCTGGCCGACCGTGTTCAGCGGGTTCAGGGAAGTCAACGGGTCTTGGAAGATTGCGCCAATTTTCCTGCCGCGAATGTGGCGCATGTCATCAAACGCCAGGTTGTCGATGCGTTTGCCCTCCAGCAGGATTTGCCCGCCAGCAATGCGGCCGGGTGGCTCCAAGAGGCCAATGATGGCAGCGCCGGTAAGCGACTTGCCAGCACCGGATTCCCCCACGACACCCAAGATTTCACCCGGGGCAATCTCAAACGAAATGTCGTCAATGGCGCGCAGCGTGCCGCGCCGGTTGGGAAACTCAACGACCAGGTTTTTGACTTGAAGCAGCGACACCTTGTATCAACGCTTCGTCAACTACTTGTTGACCTTGATGAAGCGCCACTGCATCTCATTGCCCGGGTGTTGGGCCAATTCAACGTTTTTGCGCGCGCCCCAGTTCAGCGCCTGCTGGTGCAGCGGAATGTGCCCGATGTCGTCTTGGTGAATTTTGAGCGCTTCGCGGATCATCTCGTTGCGCTTCTTGTCGTCGGTTTCCGAGCCGATGGCCACCGTCAGCTCGTCTATGCGCGGATTGCTGTAGGCGCCCAGATTGAACTGGCCGCGCCCGCCTTCACCCGGTGACGACATGATGGGGTAAAGCACGTTGTGGGCGTCTACGGTGCTGGAAGTCCAGCCCAGCATATAGAAGCTGGTGTCGCGGCGCAGGATTTTGGGGAAGTAGGTACCTTTGGTTTCGGCTTCCAGGTTGATCTTCACGCCGACCCGCGCCAGCTGGGCGGCCACCGCTTGGCAGATCTCCGAATCGTTCACATATCGGTCGTTCGGGCAATTCATCTTGAGCTCAAAGCCGCTGGGATACCCAGCGTCAGCAAGCAGTTTTTTTGCGCCTTCCGGGTCATACGGCAAACGCTTGGCAAGGTCGGGCGCGAAGCCTTTGACCTGCGGCGGGAACATCAACGCTGCGGGAACACCGGCGCCGCGCATCACGGTCTTGACAATCGCATCTTCGTCAATTGCCTGGTAAAACGCCTGGCGCACGCGTTTGTCTTTGAACGGGTTTTTGCCTTTGACGTTGGAGAACAGCAGCTCATCGCGTTTCTGGTCCATGCCCAGGAAGATGACGCGCAGCTCGGGGCCTTGCAGCATTTTCAGGTTGGCGTTGGCTTTGATGCGCTCGACGTCTTGCACCGGCACGGGCTCCATGACATCGACCTCGCCCGACAACAGCGCCGCCACGCGGGTCGGATCGCTGCCGATGGGGGTGAAGACGACTTCATCCACATTCCCTTCGACCTTGCCCCAGTAGTTGCCCGAACGCGAAAACACGCTGCGCACGTTGGGCTGGCGCTCGCGCGCACGGTACGGGCCGGTGCCATTGGCGCGGAACGAGGCGGCGTTTTCAATGCCCTTGCGGCGGTCCACCGGCTTGGTCGCCTGGTTGTCTTCGCACCACTTCTTGCTCATCTGCAGCCAGCCGTAGAAAAGCTCGGGCAAGATCGGGAACGGCGAGGTGGTGACGAAATCAACCGTGTGGGAGTCGATCTTCTTGATCTCCTTGATGATGCCGACGTAAGTCTTCATGTCGGAGCCGGGGTCTTTGGCTCGCTCGTAATTGAAGATCACATCGTCGGCCGTGAACGGCGTGCCGTCATGGAACTGCACGTTCTTGCGCAGGTTGAAACGCCACACCGTGGGTGAAGTCTGTTTCCATTCGGTCGCCAGGCGCGGGATGAGTTTGTAGTCTGGCCCGCGGTCCACCAAAGGCTCGTAAATGTTGCGCAATACCGTGATTTGCAACGATTCATTCAGCGAATGCGGGTCCAGCGACAAGGCATCACCCTGGTTGGCGATGCGCAGGGTGACTGCAGACGCTACAAATGTAGTAGCTGCCAGCGTAACTCCTACGAGACTTAGAAGCGCTTTCTGCTTAAATTTCATGGTGAACTCCGGTTAACGAAAAAATGTGAAAACGAAGGGGTTGGGAAAAATCAGGCCATCACGAGAGGCATGCCCTGCTCGACCAAACTGGCATGCAGGGCAGAGCCCAATGGCAGGATGTCGTCGTTGAAATCATAACGGCTGTTGTGCAAATAACAACTGCCCTTTCCGCGTTGGCCATCGGAATCTGCCTCGCCCTGGCCGATGCGCAAATAAGCGCCGGGCTTGGCTTGCAGCATGAAGGAGAAATCTTCCGCGCCCATGCTCGGCTCCATGCCGCGCAAAACACGCTCTTCGCCGACCAGGCTTTGCGCCACGGCAGCCGCGAAAGCAGATTCGTCCAAGCTGTTCACAGTGGCGGGGTAGCCACGCTCATAAGTCACCTTGGCCGTAGCGCCAAAACCTTGGGCCACGGCCATACACAGCTCTTTCAATCGGCGCTCTAGCGTCACTTGCACTGTCGGGTTGAAACTGCGCACGGTGCCCACCAAGGTGGCGCTGCCGGGGATCACGCTGCTGGCGCCCATTTCACCGGCCCGCATGGCGCAAATGCTGATGACGGCGCTGTCAACGGCCTTGACGTTGCGCGCCACGATGCTTTGGATGGCGGTGATGATGTGCGCGCTGACCAGCACCGGGTCTACCGCCAAATAGGGGTGCGCGCCATGCCCGCCGTAGCCGGTGATCTCGATGGTGACGCGGTCTGAGGCTGCCATCATCGGCCCCGCGTTGACACCAATCACGCCCGGCCGAATGCCCGGTGAGTTGTGCATGCCAAACACCGATTGCACCGGGAAGCGCTCAAACAGGCCGTCTTCGATCATCGCGCGGGCACCTGCATAACCCTCTTCGCCGGGTTGGAAGATCAGCACCGCTGTGCCGTCAAAGTTGCGCGTTTCTGCCAGATACCGCGCGGCGCCCATCAGCATGGCTGTGTGGCCGTCATGGCCGCAGGCGTGCATGAGGCCGGTTTTGGCCGACTTCCAGCCGAAATCGTTGTGTTCGGGCAGGGGCAGGGCGTCCATGTCGGCCCTTAACCCGATCATTGGCCCGATCATTGGCCGAATCGTCTTGCTGCCGGAATTCTTGCGACCCTGAATGGTGGCCACCACGCCCGTCTTGCCAATGCCGGTATGCACCGCATCGACGCCGCACAATTTGAGGCCTTCCGCGACGCGTTTCGATGTGTAAACCTCTTCGAAACCCAATTCGGGGTTGGCGTGCAGGTCACGCCGGAAAGCTGTCAGTTCGGGATGGAACCGGGAAATATGGGCAAAGGCCCGGCCTGAAGCGCGAAGTGCAAGGCTCGCGATTTTGGGGGAAGCCTCTGCCACCGAAGAAATATCAACCATCAATGCCCTCCCGCCTTGCCCACACGCAGGCGCGGGTCAACCGCAAAATACAGCAAATCGACCACCAGGTTGATCACCACAAAAATCAACGCGATCAGGCACAGGTAAGCGGCCATCACCGGAATGTCTGCAAAGGTCACCGCCTGAATGAACAACAAGCCCATGCCCGGCCACTGAAACACGGTCTCGGTGATGATGGCGAAAGCGATCAAGCCGCCCAACTGCAAACCAGTGATGGTCATCACCGGCACCAGCGTGTTTTTAAGCGCATGGCCGAAGTGGATGGCGTTGTTGGAGAGGCCGCGCGCACGGGCGAACTTGATGTAGTCGGTGCGCAGCACTTCGAGCATTTCAGCGCGCACCAGGCGCATGATCAGCGTGAGCTGGAAGATCGCCAGCGTGAGCGCCGGCAGCACGATGTGGTGCCAGCCGTCCGCGCTGAGCAGGCCACTCGTCCACCAGCCCACCTTGACGGTTTCACCGCGCCCGAAACTTGGGAACCAACCCAGGCCGACGGCGAAGATCAATATCAACAAAATGCCGATGAGGAAGGTGGGCAGCGACACGCCGATCAATGACAGTGTCATGAACACGTGGCTGGTGAAGGTGTTGCGTTTCAGTGCGGCATACACACCCATTGGGATGCCGACCGCCAATGACAACAAGGCCGCAATCAAGGCCAGCTCCAAGGTGGCTGGAAAGCGTTCGCCAATCAGGCGCGACACCTTGGCGCCCTGGCGCAGTGAGAGGCCAAACTCGCCCTGAACCGCGTTGACAAGGAAGTGCCAGTACTGAACGAAAAATGGCTGGTCCAGCCCCAAATCAGCGCGCAATTGGGCAATTTGATCGGGCTGGGCGTCCTGCCCAAGCAAAAACACCACGGGGTCGCCGACGTATTGAAACAGCATGAAGGCGATAAATGCCACCACCACCATGACGACGGTGGCCTGAATCAGGCGCTGCAATATGAAGGCAAACATGCCTGCAATCTACCAGAGCAAATGGTGTGCCGCCACGGGGGGTTTCCATGACTAATTCCATTTCTAAATCATCCGTGCAGGGCGTTGCACCTCCTAGCCGTGCTGTAGCACTGTCGTCGTCGGTGCGCCTACTTCACGAATGATTTAGAAGTGGAATACGGCCTGCGTGCAACCCCCACCACAAAGGCGCTCAGCGGCGGCCCGCGAGGCTCACTGGCCCGTACCAGGCGCGTGAGGTGGTGAGTGTGTTGTCGGTGTCCGTCATGATGCCAATGCCGATCAATGCGCCCGGCGCCTCGCCAAAAGCTTTTTCGAAATCGGCGCGGATGTCGCGTTCGTAGTCCAACCACTGGTTGAGGTTTACTGCGCCAGACTCCACCACGATCTTGCGGATGCGGTCAGTGCGGGAACTGGTGATCACGCTGCCTGGCACACGTTTGTTGCTCCACACGTACATCAATGTGGCGTAGGGCATCGGCTCACCGGTGACCACGTGGGCGAGTTCCGACAAAATGGCATTTTTCGTGGAAAACTTGCTGCGGTCGCCGTCAAAGGCCAGAACGATGCGCACGGGTGAATCGGCGTTCTCCCGCACCGCCAAATCGGCCTGGGTGATGAGGTCAGGGACTTTCCAGGAAAAACGGATGTGGTCTAGCTCAGAGGCGGGGATGTTGACGGCTCGGCGCATCAGGCTGGCGGAGGAAACCGCATGCGCCGCCATTGCCTCACGCCCATCGACACGGGCGCGAGCATATTCGGTGGAGTGTTTGCCAGGCAGGGTGAAGTGTTGCCAGGTTTGCGGCCAGGGTGTGGGGATCTGGGTCGCGGCCTGCGCGTTCGATGGAGTCGAGGAACTCGGATGCCGCGGCAAACCCGCGCAGGCGGCCAAAAGCAGGGCAAGGCCCAACAGCAACACCCTCGGGCACAGTTGAATCCAACAACGCATTTTTGTGGGGCACCGGTTTGTGGTGCTTCACAAATAGAAAAAGCCACCGAGTCCGAAGACCAGGTGGCTCTAAAGTGTTTAACCTAAGGTCGCGTTAGGCGACCGTTTGATTAGAACGCGTGGAAGGCGCCGATCATGTAGGCAGTAGTAGCACCACCGGTAGCGTTCATGCCGCCAGCCAAACCGCCGGTGGAGAACACCGATGCGCCGTCGTTGCTGACGCGAGCGACAGTAGCGTACAGCTTGGTGCGCTTGGACAAAGCGTAGTCAGCGCCAAGGCCGATCATGGTGCCGATCGTGTCTGCAGCACCGGCA
>JANOYE010000335.1:0-9854 GCA_031428695.1 Rhodoferax sp.
CTTGAGGGATTCGGTGTACACGGCTTACACAAAAAAGCTAGTGTTTATGCGGGCTGGCGGGGTTTTGCAGGGCGGACTACTTATCGCGCAAGTTCTGGGCGACACATCGTCGTAGAACTAAAAAAACCTGCGCTGACCTCATTGAGCTTTGTTACCTTGTATGAACAAGTTCGAAAATATAGGGCTGCTGTGGAACAGTATTACAAGGACAAGCTGCCTGGTAAGCCGCAACCCCCAATTGACATATACCTATTAATCGCGAAAACCCCCTCGGGTTTTTCCGAAATAGACCGTAGATCGCTGGCAGAGCAAAACGGGCAAATCATCACCTATCAGCAATTGATTACAGACGCGATCAATGCCTACCAGACATATTTGGATGCAATGAAAAATACTGGCTCTTTAGAAACAATATTGGCGAAGCTCTAAAGTGGCCTGATGGCCCTACTCCCTCGTCAGCATCCGCAGCGCATCCTCGACCCGCTTCATGTGCGCGCCTGACAGCTCTGCCAGCGGTTTGTCGCCCATGAGCCGCTGGTTGGAAATGGTGCGGATCTGGTCCACCAGCAAATCGGTTTCCTGCTTCATGCCGCCCAGCTTGCCCACGGACACGCGCAGCGGGTAACCATCACCCTGGGCGTCGCGGTAGACGTTGGTGGTGCCGGGGATGACGATGGTGGTGGCATGGCCGGCGCCGTTGAGGATGTTGGTTTGAATCACCAGCGCCGGGCGACCGCGCTTGCCGGGCTCCTCCTTATGGGTTTGGGGTTCAAAGTCAACTTCCCAAACTTGCGCTCGCTTGATGGCTGATTTAGCTTTGGGCAAGGCCTTCTCCCAAACTGCCATCCATGCTCAGGTTTTCCGCCAAGTGTTGCGCTGACAGTTGCCGGGAGAGGAAGACCATGCGGTCTTTGATGGCGCGCTCGTTTTTTTCGCGCACCGCCTCGCGCACGTAGTCAGACGCGGACATGCTCATGGCGCGGGCCAAGGTTTTGGTTTGCTCCGCAAATTCTGGCGGCGCGCGGAAAGACAAAGTAGCGGCATTCATGGTTTGCATCCGAAATTTGTAATACGTTATTGTAATATATTTTTGAAGTACAATACGTGTTGCAATCTGGCTGATACCGGTGGCTTGATCGCACCGGGCATTCAACGCCAAGACGGTTCCGTCCGGTGCGATGCGCTTCAAAGGCCGGTGGGGAAGTAATATTTTGATAGCAATATATCTATATTTCACGTGACTTATAGGCCGATTATTCATTGATAAACCACGTTTAGGCCTATTTTTGATCCGATATACCCCAAAATGGGTACGATAGGTCAAGAAGATTGGCTCCACAATGCCGCCAAACGCTCAACTTCCCACGCCACAATAAGCCTGCACTGAATCTTTTTCATGACCACTACCCGCCTAACCCAACTGTTCCTTCCTTTCTTCGCTGCCCTGGCCCTGGCCTTGCCCGCCTGCTCGCCACAAGACCCGACCGACAAAAGCGCAGACAAAGCTGCCAAACCAGCCCAGCCTTACGAGGCGGTCGCTGCAGACGCCAAAGGCTTCACCGTGGGCGCGATGATGAGCGCCAACACGGTGTATGTGTTGTTTGACCCGCAGTGCCCGCATTGCGGCCACCTGTGGGAGGCCTCGGTGCCGCTGCATGGCAAAGTCAAATTTGTGTGGATTCCGGTGGCGTTCATCAACGCCAAAAGCGGGCCGCAAGGCGCGGCGCTGCTCTCGGCGGCGAACCCGGCGGAGCTGATGGCGGCGCATGAAAAATCCATACTCGCGGGCACGGGCGGCATTTCAGCCATCGAGGCGGCGCCGGCAGACATCCACAAGGCGATCAAGAAAAACACGGTGCTGTTCAACAGCTTGGGGGTGGAGTCGGTGCCCTACATCTTGGCGAAAAACCTGCGCACGGGCGCGGTCGTGACGAACACCGGCGCGATGGGCACTGCGGCGCTCTCGGCGTTTTTGGGTGTGAACTAAGGCCTGGCATGCGCGCGAGGCTAGGCGCCTAGGGTGTCAGCGTCACGCGTACAAAACTTCCGTTTGCCAGGGTGGCGCAGGCCCCGTCGGGCAGCGGCGTCAGCTTTTCCACTTCGGCGGGCAAGGGCATGAGGTCGGCCAGTTCGTGCCACTGGCCGGGTGCGTCCCAGCGCAGCGCGTGCAAGGCGCGGCGCGTCATGTCGGGCACGAGCACGGTGGGGCGCATGTGGGGCTGGGTCACGACGGCGGCCAGTTGCTGTTCAAGCGCGCCCATGCGGTGGTTCGAGACATCCATGGCCTTGGCGTAGGGCACAAGGCCGGGCGGCTGGTAGTGGTGCAGGGTGAGCACGCCGCCGATGTGCGGGGTGGTTACGCTGGCCACGTCGGCGCGGCCATCGCCATCGAAGTCGGCCACGCCCACCGGATTGAGCCAACGGAATGTGGAGCCGGTGAAAGGGCCTCGCGCCAATTCCACCAGTTCCACCAATTCAACGGGTTCTGCCGGTTTCGCTGGCGCCTTGCCCTTGACGGGCGACACGCCATACACCACCAGGGCCGAGCCGCGCAGGGCATCGGACTCGACCAGCAAAATCTCGTCGCGGCCATCGCCGTCGAGGTCGAACAGGCGCGGTGCGCGGTCTTCAAACACGCGGTTCAGCGGGAGCTTGACACTCAGCTCCAGCCGCTTTGGCTCTGCGCCCTTGGGCCCGCCGCCTCTCAAAATCACGTGCAGGCTGCCCGCGTGAACGGGGGAGCCCAGGGCCGAGTGCGGGTAGCGCCGGGTGGGGCTGCCAAGCCAGGCCCAAGCGATGTCGCGCTGGCCGGCCACCGCCTGGCTTTGAGGCAGGCGCCGGGCCGCTGCAGCAGGCGGTGCTGCTGCAGCCGAAGGCGCAATGCCGCAGTGGGCGCTGGCGCGTTCGACCATCAACCCCATCGCGTGGGCCAATGGCAGGCCAAACGTGAGCGCGGCAAGACCGATCGCCAGGCTTCGAAGAGCCGCAGTTCGACGGGCCACAAAATGGTGGCAGGAGGCGTGGGTTTGGTGGGTGTGGCGCAAGCAGCTTCGTCGCCCCGGCGTGGCGAAACTTACAAGCCCAGCGCTTCAAACACGCGCAAGGCCGCATACGCGTCATTGGCGGCATAAACCAATTGCGCCTCGGTGAGCTGCAAGTTGGCCCAATTGCTGGTCGCCGCCTTTTTGCTCTTGATAAAACGCTGGTTGAAAAGCACCGCCACCGCGCCTTTCACGCCCATTTCTTTGCGGTAACCGCGTTCACGGAAGATGGTGTTCAGCTCCAGCACACCTACGGCTGCCACACCAAATTTTTGCGCAATGCGTTTCTTGTCGTCGCCCAGGCCAAAACCGGCCTTGGCAATGCCCGGCAGTGCCAGCAGCTCGGCCACCACGGCGCGGCAGGCGGGCTCGTGCAACTGGAACACCCAGGCCCGCTCGCTCGCGGACAACTGCACGATGTGCGGGCCGTCGGAGACTTCGCCCACGCGAAAGATTGGTTTTGATTCGGTATCGAAACCCCAGGCGCGCGCTGCCACCAGCGGCGCCCAGGCAGCCCGCGCCTGCGCCTCGGTGCTGACAAGGCTGATGCGCGCCAGCCCCAGGCGCTCGAAAGGCGGCAACTGGTTGATGTCTTCCTTGCCCGGCGTGTCGAGGCGCTGCCGTGATTGGTGGTTTGGCGGCTGGTTCGGGAGGTGCGCTGGCGGGTTGTCGTTCGTATCGTTCATAGGGACGTATCATCGCCGAACGACCCACCCAGGCCCCCGGCTCACAGGACTCCCATGAAGAAAACATTCTCGCTCACTGCCGAAGGCAAACATCCCGACCGCCTGTTGGAGGCCATCAAACACGAAGTTCGCAAGTATTTCAAACGCGAACGCCGCCGCGCGTTTCCGCAAGGCGCGAACCTTTGGGATTTTGATTGCAAGTTTGGCGCGACGGCTGCCGAGGCCGTGCCCGCGCAAGAGGCCGAATTGATGAAACTGATGGACGCCATCCAGCAAAGCGGCGGCGCGCAGTTTTATGTCGAGATTCTGGCCAAACCGGGGCAACGCACACCGCGCCCTGCTGTTGACGCGGGCGCCGCGGCGGCGGGCTGACGGCCATACCTTCGGCGCTTGGTGGACAACCCTTCGCCAACACTTCCCTCACCTTTTCCTGGAAGATGCTTTATGAACATCACCACGCTTGAAACCCTGCGTTCCCTCTACGCTGCGGCGGGCATGAGGTCAGTCAAAAAAGAGATTCCGCAGCTTGACGCGCACTGCATCCGCTTCATTGCGCTATCGCCTTTTGTGACCATCGCGAGTGGCGGCGCCTGTTCTGGCGCCAATGCCGAAGCCAACCAGGCTCTGGACGCCTCCCCGCGCGGCGGCGCACCCGGCTTTGTGAAGGTGCTGGACGCGGGCACTCTGCTCATCCCCGATTCCCCCGGCAACAACCGGCTCGACACGCTGGAAAACATCGTGCAAAACGGCCAGGTTGGGCTGCTGTTTTTGGTGCCTGGCGTTGACGAAACCTTGCGCGTGAATGGCCGCGCGGCGCTGACCACCGACGAAGCCGCCTTGGCCTTTTGCGCCGACGCCAAACGTGTGCCCAAGCTGGTGATCCGCGTGAGCGTGGAGGCCGCGTACCTGCATTGCGCCAAGGCGCTGATGCGCTCCAACTTGTGGGATGCCACGCGCCACATCGACCGCGCCGCACTGCCCTCCATGGGCGAGATGCTCAAAGACCAAATCGGCGGCGGCATTCCCGCTGAAACGCAGGTGCAGATGCTGGTGCGTTACGCCGTCGATTTGTAGGCAGACTGATTGCCAGCGCGAGGCGCGCTGGCGCCGCCCGGTCAATCGAGCTTGATGCCCAGCTCTACCGCCACTTTGATCCACACCGGCACATCGCGCTCCCAATCGCGCCGGGTGCCCGCCAGGTCTTTGGGTTTGTTGGGGATGGCGAAGGACTCGCGCAGCTTGGCGGCACGTTCGCCATTGGCGCCCTCCACCACCACGCTGGAGAGAATTTTGAGCACTGCCTCGGGCGTGCCCGCCGGAGCCATCAGCGGCAAGCCGCCTTCCAGGCCGACCAGATTGCCCGGCACACCCTGCTCCACCAGCGTTGGCACATCAGGCAATTTGGGTGAGCGGTAGGTGCCGGTGACGCCAATGGCGCGCACGCCACGGCCTGCCACGGTGTTGAAGGCCTGGTAGCTGCCAATGGCGATTTGCAATTGCCCGCTGACCACGTCAATCCACATGGGCGACTCGCCGCGGTAATGCACTGAAAGTATCTTGGTGCCGTCCGTGCGGTTGGTTTGGTCTGCCACCATGTGCGGGAAGGAGCCCGGCGCATAGGTGCCCATATTGGTGGGGTTGGATTTGGCGAACTCGATGAACTCCTTCATGTTTTTGGCGGGCACTTTGTCAGGCACGCCCACCACCAGCGGGCCGGAAGGGAAGTTGGCAATCGGCACCAGGTCTTTGTCGAGGTTGTAGGGCAGCTTGGTGTAGAGCACGCGGTTTTGCCACACGGTGCCCGAGGTCGTCATGAGCAGGGTGTAACCGTCGGGTGGCGACTTGGCCACGGTGTCGATGGCAATCACGGCGCCGCCGCCGGGTTTGTTGTCCACCACAGCGGCCACGCCCAATTTCGCGGTGAGTTGCTCCGCGTACATGCGCGCGTAGGCATCGGTCAAACCACCGGGCGGGAACGCCACCACGATGCGGATGGGCTTGTTCGGCCACTTGCCCGCGTTGGCCGCTTGCGCCATGGCGCCGGGTACGTAAGCGCCTGCGCCCAAGGCGGCGGTGGTGGCCAAAAAGCGGCGGCGGGAGGCTCGGATAAAGTCAGACATGAAGGTCATCCTGGGTGGTGGAAGTGATGATGCAGTCTATCGAAGCGCGTCACTGCCAAGAACGGGAGAAACCCGCGCGAATGGCTGCAACGCTTTGCGCGCTACCATTGCCGGTTGGTTGCGATTCACCGCGACTTTTAAGGAAACCCAATGACCACTTCCGCTATTTCCATGTACCAGGCCAGCGTGCCGCGTTTCATCAACATTTTGGGCAATTTTTCTGGCATTCTGGACAAAGCGCAGGCCCACATCGAGGCCAAGAAGATTGCCGACGCCTCACTCACCGCCTTTCGCCTTTTCCCCGACATGTTGCCCTTGGCCATGCAGGTGCAAATTGCCTGCGACACCGCCAAAGGTGTGGTCGCGCGCCTCGCTGGGGTCGAGATTCCAGCCTATGACGACAATGAAAAAACCCTGGCCGACTTGAAAGCGCGTGTCGCCAAAACCATCGCCTTCTTGCAAACCTTCACACCGGCGCAAATCGACGGCACCGAAGAAAAAGCCATCGTCACCAAACGCGGCGACAAAGAAACCCACTACAAGGGCTTGCAGTTTCTGATGGGGCACGCCACGCCCAATTTTTACTTCCACATCGCCACCGCCTACAACATCCTGCGCCACAACGGGGTTGAAATTGGCAAGCGCGACTTCCTCGGGAACCCGTAATTTGCGCCCCGCCCTGGCACGCCGCCGCGACGCTCTGGGCATGGCGGGCGCGTTGGGCGCGGCCTCTTTCTTGGGCCTGCTCGCCGCACCCGCGCGGCTGGCCCATGCCGCACCGCGCAAACCCGCGCCGCGAGGCGACCCGGCCCAATTCCCGACCGCTCTGCAAGTGCCCGGCGGCATCGCGCGTTTGCCTTTGGGGCCTGCGGCGTCGCGCCCCACAGCCCGCGCAGGCGAGCTGCCGTTGCTCGTGGTGGGAGACACCAACGGCTGGACGGCGCTGGTTGGCATCGCGCTGAGCGCCACACCCGCAGCCGCGAGCATTGAGGCGCACGTTGACGGCCAAGAGCGGCACCTGGCCTACACCATCGCGCCCAAACGTTACTTGGAGCAGCGCCTCACGGTCGCGCCGGGCACGGTGGACCTCTCGCCCGAAAACCTGGCCCGGTACGAGCGCGAACGCGCGCAGCAGGCCCAGGTGATGGCCACCTTCACCGAGCCTTTGATGCGCGCCGATGGCTTGCGCATGCGGGTTCCCGTGCCGGGGCGGCGCTCCAGCTCGTTTGGGCTGCGCCGCGTGTTCAACGGCAAAGCGCGCAATCCGCACAGCGGCATGGACATCGCCGCCTCCACCGGAACGCCGGTTGCCGCGCCGCTGCCGGGCCGGGTGATCGACACCGGCGACTATTTCTTCAACGGCAACACCGTGTGGCTGGACCACGGCGGCGGCCTGCTCTCTATGCTGTGCCACCTGAGCGCGATTGACGTGAAGGCGGGCGACACGCTCAACACCGGCGAACGCCTGGGCGCCGTGGGCGCCACCGGCCGCGTCACCGGCCCGCACCTGCACTGGGGCGTGATGCTGAACCGCACGATGGTCGACCCAGCGCTGTTTTTGGCGACTTGAAGGCAAGCTTTGCCGCTGGAGTCGCTATATTTTATATAGCTACTTACGCACATTATTCGTGACTTGGAGGCCCAAAACCCTTGGATTCCAACACAAAGCCCAATAATTGCCCCCATCTACCCCATTATGGGTATGGTTGTCGGTATACTGCGCCTTGCACTTCCACCCTGAATTTGAGGATCACACCATGGGAAAGAAAATCGTCAAACCGATGGCCGCCACAGCCAAGTCGGCCAAAGCCCTTGCCTTGGCGCGGCCGATTGACGCGCTGTTTTCCAAAACCCGTCAGCGCGTCTTGACCGTGCTCTTTGGCAGCCCGCAGCGCAGCTTCTACGCCAACGAAGTCATCACCCTGGCCCAAGTCGGCACCGGTTCCACACAACGCGAGCTGGCCTCGCTGGCCGACGCCGGCCTGATTGTCACCAGCAAACTCGGCAACCAGAAACACTTCCAAGCCAATCCTGCGGCCCCGCTGGCGGCAGAAATCTATGCCCTGGTGCGCAAAACCTTGACGCTGGCCGGCGTTTTGGGCGCGGCGCTGGCGCCTTCTGCAGGCGCCATCGAATTGGCCCTGGCACACGGCACCTCAGACCAACTGCGCGACACGGCCCCAGACGAAGTCGCCCTGCTGCTGGTGAGCGACAAGCTGGGTGATGACGGCCTCTCGCCCTTGCTGGCAGCCGCAGCCACCACGCTGGGCCGGCGCATTGCAGTCACCTTGTGCACCCGCAAAGAATACGACTTGCGCAAAGGTGACGGCGCGTTCACCGACGCGCTGCAACAGGCCGCCAAGCTCTGGCTGATCGGCTCAGACGCGCAGCTCTCAAGCCCGCTGCTTTAACGTCGAATTGACTTCGAATTAACATCGAAACAAAAACCACTTATTGAAAGAGCCGGATGACTGTCATCACCAATATTGAAGACCTGCGCGTGCTGATGAAAAAACGCGTGCCACGCATGTTTTACGACTACGCCGACTCCGGCTCCTGGACCGAGGGCACCTACCGTGCCAACTCGGCCGATTTCCAAGCCATCAAGCTGCGCCAGCGCGTCGCGGTGAACATGGAAAACCGCAGCACCAAGACCACCATGATCGGGCGCGAAGTCGCCATGCCGGTGGCGCTGGCCCCCGTGGGCATGACCGGCATGCAACACGCCGATGGGGAGATCAAAGCCGCCCGCGCCGCTGAAAAATTCGGCGTGCCGTTCACACTCTCGACGATGAGCATCTGCTCCATCGAAGACATCGCCGAGCACACCCAAGCGCCCTTCTGGTTCCAGCTCTACGTCATGCGCGACCGCGACTTCATCGGCCGCTTGATCGACCGCGCCAAAGCCGCCAAATGCGGCGCGTTGGTGCTCACGCTAGATTTGCAGATCATCGGCCAGCGCCACAAAGATTTGAAAAACACGCTCACCGCGCCGCCCCGGTTGACCATCGCCAACATCTTGAACATCGCCACCAAACCGCGTTGGGCGCTGGGCATGCTCGGCACCAAACGCCACAGCTTCGGCAACATCCACGGGCACGTCAAAGGTGTGGACGACATGAGCGACCTGATGCAGTGGACGAGCAAGCAGTTCGATCCCACCTTGAGCTGGGCCGATGTTGAATGGATCAAAAAGCGCTGGGGCGGCAAGCTCATCTTAAAGGGCATCCAAGACGTGGAAGACGCCAAACTCGCCGTGCAAAGCGGCGCCGATGCCCTGATCGTTTCCAACCACGGCGGCCGCCAGCTCGACGGCGCGTTGTCGTCCATCGGTTCACTGCCACCCATCGTCGATGCCGTGGGCCACCAGATCGAGGTGCACATGGACGGCGGCGTCCGCAGCGGGCAAGACGTGCTCAAGGCGCGGGCGCTCGGTGCGCAGGGCGTCTACATTGGCCGCGCCTTCACCTATGGCCTGGGCGCGATGGGCGAAGCGGGTGTGACAAAGGCGCTGGAGATCATCCACAAGGAGCTTGATTTGACGATGGCCTTTTGCGGGCACACCAACATCAACACGGTGGACAAAGCTGTGCTGTTGCCCGGCACTTTCCCCACCTGAACTGACCTGACCTGAGCTGATTGACCTGGAAAAGCGGCGACGTTCGGGTTGCCATTCGCATCATGAATCTCCCTTCTCCCGCCGCCTGGGCCTGGATTCCCATCGTCCTGGCAGCAGCAGCGTTCCAAACCGTGCGCAACGCCGCGCAGCGCTCCTTGGTGGCCGAGCTGGGCACCCTTTCGGCCACGCTGGTGCGCTTCTTGTACGGCTTGCCATTTGCGGCGTTGTGGCTCTTTGTGGTGCTGCAGCTTTTGCCTGCGGGCAGCCGGGCCATGTCCATTGGCGCTGTGAACTGGAGTTATTGGCTCTGGCTCACACTCGGCGCGGTGGCGCAGATTCTGGCCACGGCCTTTTTGCTGTTGGCCATGAAAGAGCGCAACTTTGTGAT
>JANOYE010000336.1:0-23673 GCA_031428695.1 Rhodoferax sp.
GAAAAACATTTCGATGGACGACAACCCAGTGATCGATTCGGATTCGATGGAGCGCAGCCACGGCACGCCGTTGAGCAAATCTGCCTCCATCGGGACGGTGATGAGCGACTCCACCTCAGCCGTCGACAAACCCAACGCTTCAGTGTTGACCTGCAGCGACATGGTGGAGAACTCGGGGATGACGTCAAGCGTCACGTCGCGCAGTCGCCAAAGGCCCGTGAAGAGCAACATCGCGGCAAGAGCCACGATCAGAACCCTCAAACGAACACTGGAATCTATGATGTTTTGCAACACGACGACCTCCTTGACGAATGCCTTACTCTGTTCAACCCCGCCTTCAGCCACTACGCTTTGAAGACAAGAATCCTGAGAAACGCTATGAACTCAGAAAATCGCGTATGGCAGCAACTGCACTTTCTGGTTCAATTTGATACGCACGCTAACAGTCGCATAACTTAGCGTCAATCTCTTGACACTCATTGTTACTTTAGATACAGTTTGATACAATTTGATTCTTAATTTCCTTGAACCTGTACTAATTTCAGACCAAGCGCCCGTAAAAGCGGCTCAAAAGTAGCGCGTCAAGGTCTGATGCTTGGTCACCGATCACGCCAAATTGCATCGACCAAAACAAATAGCTTTCATTGGGGAAGTTGCCGTTTTGATTCAATCGATCAATGGCCGAGCAGCCTGCCAGAGCGCAACCATGAGCGGGGCGATAGTGCAAAAACTATTCTGAACAGTTTGAGACAGGTTAAAAATTTTCCAGAAACGTTTCGTTATGTTTAGCGAACGCTGCGCAGAAGTTGTGTCGTGTTGATTCAGGCGCGCAATGCGAATAACGCCGCTAACAGCATCCAACCGCCCCCCCGATGGCGGGCCGTTTTACCAGGCGTAACTGAGCACGGCGGAAAGTCCCCGCCCGGTGTTGCCAGTGCCGCCTTCAGCGGGCGCATAGTCACGGGTCAGCGAGTATTCAAAAACCAGTTTGACGCCGTCGGCCAACCATTCGCCCAGGGTCATCGTCAGGCGTTGCTTGGGCAGCAAACCAACTCTGCTGGTGACGCCGCCTGACACCTGCGCCACACCGGCCAAATCGCGACTTTCGGAGTAACTGATGGCGGCAAACGTGCCTTGTGCGCCGATATTTGCGACCCAGGGGTTCCAGTCGAACTGGTAGCCCATCGAGAGGCCCCAGGCCGACGGCTGGATCGACACCCCACCGCCAAGCCCATCCAGAAACTGCGCGCGTTGCGTGGCACCAGCCCATTCACCGGCAAGTGAGACGCGCCCCAGCGTCATTTTGGCGCTGGCAGCCATGCCTTGCACCGCGCCAATCTGGTTGGCAAAGGTGTTGTATTCGTTGACCAGGAATTTGCTGTCAAACACGGAGCTGTTGACATCCAGATTGACATCAAGCGTCCACGGACACCAGCCCGAATTGCCCAGTTCGGAATAGGGCTTGCCGCAGTGGCCGCTGGTGCGGTAACCCAGACGCGCGTTGATGTTTTCCGTGAAACTGCGCGGGTTGGCGCCCGAGTCCGAGCTGTCGTAAAAGTAGACGCTGCCGTAAAAAGGCGGCAGCTCGGGCACGCCGGGCACGGCGCTCGGTGGTTTAGCACGGGCAACCGGTGGTTTGTAGCCCAGGCCTTGGGCGAATCGCCCCACCAAAGGGCTGAAGAGCAAAGGCTGCACTGGCGGCGCGAACACTGGCGGGCCCGAGCGCAAAGGCACCGGGGTGGGCAGTCCAAAGCCGAGGCCTAGCGCATTTTTTTTGATCTCAAACGCCTCGACGGTGAGGGGAGAATCGAGCGACAACACATCGGCCCGGTGAACGCCGCTGGACGAGCCAAACGGCAAGGGTTGGCGCCCAACACGCAGGTACAACGGAAAGCGTTGAACGTCGCCGAGTGTGAAATAGGCGCGGTCCAGGTTGATGCGGTCAATCGCGCCGCTTTGCGCTGCCGCAGTTGCCGCGCCGGAACCCGCCCGCACACCCGTACCGTCGACATACTGCAGCGCAAAACTGCCCAAGGTCCAGGGGTTGACCTGAATTTCCAGATCAAGCTCGGCCGCGTTGAGCTTCAGGCTGTCGGTGTTGGTGCTGGAGAAATCGGTGCTGCGCCCGGCCAGCATTTCAATCGTGCCGCCCAGAGACACCGCGTCGTTGATCTTCGAGCCGGTTTTGGCCAGCGAGTCCTGGATGATTTGTCGCGTGGCCTGCTCATTGGCCGCTTTGCCGATTTCCAGTTCGCGCACCCGCTGCAGCAGTTGCGCCTGGCTCGGATCATTCACCAGCGCCGAAGCCGCCTGGGAGCCTGGGCCACCTTGGAGGCTTGTTTCCAGCGAGCGCAAGCGCCGCATCAGGTCCTGGTTTTGGGTCTGCAGAATCTGGACGGCGCGTTTGAGTTCCACGATTTCAGCGTCAGCGGCACGCGCACGCGGACTCCAAAATAGCAAAACCGTTGCCACCGCAACCACCGCCACCGCGATGGCAGATTTGTTGCAATTGCCGTTCTTGACCAGGTCTCCGGGCTGCACAACCCCTCCCTCAGGTACTGATTTGCTTCAAATTGTTGGGAAATCCACGCCATTTTTCACGCAATGACCCGCCGATGCTAGCGCTTGTTTTCAAAATTCACAATACGTTGCGATTGGTTACAAACGAGCAGCGATCAAATCGCCACCAGTTGCCGCACACCGTTGGCCGCCATCGCACTGCCGGGTCCGCTGGCGATGACGGCGCCGCGTTCCATCACCACATAGGTGTCGGCCAGGTCTTTGGCGAAGTCGTAATACTGCTCGACCAGCAGCACGGCGACTTTTTGCCCATCCAGGCCGGTGTCGGCCAACATGCGGATGACACGGCCGATGTCTTTGATGATGTTGGGCTGGATGCCTTCGGTAGGCTCATCCAGGATGATCAGTTTCGGCTTGGCCGCCAGCGCGCGCGCGATGGCCAACTGCTGCTGCTGGCCGCCCGAGAGGTCGCCGCCACGGCGCTTGAGCATCTGCTTGAGCACCGGAAACAGCTCGTACAGTTCGGGCGGAATCGGCGTGCCTGCGCTTTTGTAGGCCAGGCCCATGCGCAGGTTTTCTTCCACGGTGAGGCGGGCGAAGATCTCGCGCCCCTGCGGCACGAAGCCGATGCCGGCGCGTGCCCGCGTGTAGGGCGTGTGCCTGTGAATCGGCTGGCCTTCAAACTCGATGCTGCCGGATTGGATGGCCACCAGACCCATCAGGCTTTTGAGCAGCGTTGTCTTGCCCACGCCGTTGCGGCCCAGCACCACCGTGACCTGGCCTTGGGTGGCGTCGAGGCTCACATCCCGCAGGATGTGGGAGCCGCCGTAGAACTGGTTGATGCCTTGAACTTTCAGCACACGGCACCTCGCGTTTCAGATAAGCCGCCATCCTGTTTGCTATTATTTATATAGCATACTATGACCTTTTTACGTGACTTGAGTGCCGAAAACCTCTTAAAAACCCGGAAATTCGAAAAAACAGCGCCAATCGTACCCATATTGGGTATGACTGTTGCAATTCCACATGTTGCGATGCCGCCTGCAAGAGCCATTGGGTCAGCGTCCAAGGTACACCTCGATCACGCGCTCATCGGCCTGCACCTGAGCCAGGGTGCCTTGCGCCAGCACGGCGCCGTCGCACAACACCGTCACGATGTCGCTGATGGTGTCGATGAAACCCATGTCGTGCTCCACCACCATCAGCGAGTGTTTGCCTTTGAGGCTTAAAAAGAGTTCGGCGGTGCGTTCGGTTTCCGAATCGGTCATGCCGGCCACCGGTTCGTCCAGCAGCAGCAGCTTGGGGTCTTGCATCAGCAACATGCCGATCTCCAGCCACTGCTTCTGGCCATGGCTCAAGTTGCCGGCCAGGCGCGACACGTCGTCGGCCAGGTGGATGGTGTGCAGCACTTCGGCCAAGCGGTCGCCCTGAGCGGAGTCGAGTTTGAAAACCATCGACGCTTTTACGCCTTTATTCGTCTTTAAAGCCAACTCCAGGTTTTCAAACACCGTGAGTTGCTCAAACACCGTGGGCTTCTGAAACTTGCGGCCAATGCCCAGGCCAGCGATTTGTGGTTCGTTGTAACGCAGCAAGTCAATCGTGCTGCCAAAAAACACCTTGCCGGAGTCGGGCCGGGTCTTGCCGGTGATGATGTCCATCATCGTCGTCTTGCCGGCGCCATTGGGGCCGATGATGCAGCGCAGCTCGCCGGGGGCGATGTCGAGTGAGAGATTGTTGATGGCCTTGAAGCCATCAAAACTGACGTTCACGTCTTCGAGGTAGAGGATGCGGCCGTGGGTCACGTCCACTTCCGGCGAGGTGATGAGGCGGCCAATGCCCGCCGACCGGCCGCCGGATTCGGTTTTGCCTTCTTCGACTTTTTTCTTTTGGTTTTCAAGGCGGCGCGCGCCTGCTTCCATCAGCTCCGGGGTCATTTCTTGCCTCCGCTGAATCG
Organism: Rhodoferax sp.; assembly: GCA_031428695.1. GTDB lineage: Bacteria > Pseudomonadota > Gammaproteobacteria > Burkholderiales > Burkholderiaceae_C > JANYCG01. The sequence continues at coordinate 4,475 of JANOYE010000336.1, forward strand.
CTTGATCAAGCCGACCACGCCATTGGGCAAATACAAGGTGACAGCAATGAACAATGCCCCCAGAAAATACAGCCAGAACTCGGGGTAGGCGACGGTAAGCCAGCTTTTCGCGCCGTTGACGATGAACGCGCCAACGATGGGGCCGATCAAGGTGGCGCGGCCGCCCACCGCCGCCCAGATGGCGATTTCAATCGAGTTGGCCGGGCTCATTTCGCCAGGGTTGATGATGCCGACCTGCGGCACATACAAAGCGCCCGCCACACCACACATGATGGCCGAAATCACCCAGATGCTGAGTTTGTAACCCAGCGGCGAATAGCCTGAAAACATGACGCGGCTCTCAGCGTCGCGGATGGCCTGCAACACGCGCCCGTATTTGCTGCCGACCAGCCATTTGGCGAACAAAAAGAAGGCCAAGAGCGTGAGGCCCGTCAACACAAACAGCGTCATGCGCATGGAGGGTGTGGCCACGGGAATGTTCAAAATGCGTTTGAAATCGGTGAAGCCGTTGTTGCCGCCAAAGCCGGTTTCGTTGCGAAAGAACAGCAACATCGCGGCAAACGTCATGGCTTGCGTGATGATGGAGAAATACACGCCTTTGATGCGCGAACGAAAGGCGAAGAATCCAAACACCAAGGCGACCAAACCCGGCACCAAAACGATCAAGATCAAGGTGGCGACGAAGCTGTCGGAAAACGTCCAGTGCCAGGGCAGAGTCTTCCAGTCAAGGAACACCATGAAGTCTGGCAGATCGCTTTTGTAATTGCCGTCACGGCCAATCTGGCGCATCAAATACATGCCCATCACGTAACCGCCCAGCGCAAAGAACAGGCCATGCCCGAGCGACAGGATGCCGGTGTAACCCCAGATCAAATCCATCGCCAGCGCGCAGATGGCGAAACACATGATCTTGCCGACAAGCGCCACCGCGTAGTCGCTCATGTGGAAGACGCTGTCTTTGGGAATCGCCAAATTAAGCAGCGGCGCGACGGCACAGATAACGATCAAGGCGACAAACAAGGCGCTCCAGCCGCTGCGGGTGAGCAGCGGGCCGGCAGTTGGGAGATTGGCCGCACTCATTGCGGACCAATCGAACGGCGCCGGGCCGCCCCAAGCCGTGAGGGCCCCCTCGGGGGGCAGCGACCCGTGAAACGGTGGAGCGTGAGGGTCATATTCATGCTTCGGCGCTCCGGCCTTTCATCGCAAAAATGCCTTGCGGGCGTTTCTGGATGAAGATGATGATGAACACCAGCACGGCGATTTTGGCGAGCACCGCGCCGGTCCAGCCTTCGAGGAATTTGTTCAAAATGCCCAGGCCGAGCGCCGCATAGACCGTGCCTGCGAGTTGGCCAACACCGCCCAGCACCACCACCATGAAGGAATCAACGATGTAACCCTGGCCCAGGTCAGGCCCCACGTTGCCAACCTGGCTCAGCGCGCAACCGGCCAGCCCGGCGATGCCGCTGCCCAGCGCGAAGGCGTAGGTGTCGACCCGCGCGGTGTTGACGCCCATACACGAGGCGATGGGCCGGTTTTGCGTGACACCGCGCACAAACAAGCCCAGACGTGTTTTGCCGATCAGCCAGGCCACACCGCCCAGAACGGCCAGTGCAAAGCCGATGATGACGATGCGGTTGTAGGGCAAGGAGAGGTTGCCTAGCACCTGTACGCCGCCGCTCATCCACGACGGGTTCTCCACGCCGACGTTTTGCGCGCCGAAGACCGTGCGCACGAGCTGCATCAACATCAGGCTGATGCCCCAGGTGGCCAGCAAGGTCTCCAGCGGGCGGCCATAGAGGAAACGAATGACGCTGCGTTCGAGCGCCGCGCCCATGAGGGCCGAGGCCAGAAAAGCCACCGGCACCGACGCCAGCAGGTACCAATCAAAGTAAGCCGGCAAATATTTTTGGAACACGCCCTGCACCACATAGGTGGCGTAGGCGCCAATCATCATCAACTCGCCGTGGGCCATGTTGATGACGCCCATCAGGCCGTAAGTGATGGCCAGGCCCAGGGCGACCAAGAGCAGGATGGAGCCCAGGCTGATGCCGCTGAAGATGGCACCGAGTTTGTCGCCCCAGGCCAGCGCGCCTTCAACAGTTTTGAGGGTCGCGCTCAAGGCGGCTTTTACATCTGGCTCGGTCTCCACTTTGAGGCGCTCCAGCAGCACGGTTTTGGTGCTGGCCTGGCCGCTTTGCGCAAGGAGAGTGGCGGCGATCAGGCGTTTGGATTTGTCGGCACTGTTGAGCAACACCGCCGCGCGGATCAGGCCGAGTTGGTCTTTGAGCTGGGCGTTTTGTTCGGCGGCGAACGCCTTTTCAATCATTGGAAGTTTCGCTTCGTCACTCTCGTTTTGCAGCGCCTTGATGCCTTCGGCGCGGGTTTTGTCGTCTTTGGAGAAAAGTTTGAGCGAGGCCAAGGCCGTGTCGATCTCGCCGCGCATGCGGTTGTTGTTGATCACATCTTCGGCACTGGCTGGCACGGGCACTTCTGCGCCGGAGACCGGGTCAAACCCCTTGCCATCGCGCAGGATGAAGACTTTGCCTTCGGCGGTTTTGACGGCATCTTCAGAGAGAGCCTTGAGGAAAGCGGCGGTTTTGTCGTCTGCGGTTGTCACAGCCTTTGCGAGCGCCTCAATGCGGGCGTCTGTCTCGCCGATGGAGATGCTCACGGCATCGGCTGCCGTCAACGCCTGGGCATTGGCAGCGAACAACATCACAGCGGAAAGCAGCAGATTTCGAAACAGCATGGCGCGAACGCCTCATGTGAGCAGACAAAAGAAAGCCCGTGCTGCACGCCTTGCCGCCCAGCACGGGCCTTTTCGGGAACCCAGGCGCACGGCCATTTTGGCCGCCGCGCCTTGAAGAAATTTTACTTCTTCGCCATTTCCATTTTGGCCGGCTCATCCGGCTTCTTGTCGTTGCCTTCGATGTACGGGCTCCAAGGCTTGGCTTTCACCGGGCCAGGCGTCTTCCAGACCACGTTGAACTGGCCGTCGGCCTTGATTTCACCGATGAACACCGACTTGTGCAGGTGATGGTTTTTCTCGTCCATCTTGCTGGTGATGCCAGAAGGCGCGGTAAAGGTCTGGCCGGCCATGGCGGCGATGACTTTGTCGGTGTCGGTGGACTTGGCTTTTTCAACCGCCTGCTTCCACATGTTGATGCCGATGTAGGTGGCTTCCATTGGGTCGTTGGTGAGCGCCTTGTCCTTGTGGCCGGCAATGCCCTTGGCCTTGGCGTAGTCGCTCCACTTCTTGATGAAGGCGTCATTGGTCGGGTTTTTGATCGACTGGAAATAGTTCCAGGCCGCCAGATGGCCAACCAGCGGTTTGGTGTCGACACCGCGCAGCTCTTCTTCACCCACGGAGAAGGCGACGACTGGCACGTCTTTGGCTTTCAGGCCAGCATTGCCCAGCTCTTTGTAGAAGGGCACGTTGGAGTCGCCGTTGATGGTGGAGACCACCGCCGTTTTGCCGCCTGCGGAGAACTTCTTCACATCAGCCACGATGGTCTGGTAGTCCGAATGGCCAAACGGGGTGTATTTCTCGTCGATGTCAGTGTCTTTCACGCCCTTGCTCTTCAAATAGGCGCGCAAAATTTTGTTGGTGGTGCGTGGGTACACGTAGTCGGTGCCCAAGAGCACCCAGCGTTTGGCCGCACCGCCGTCTTTGCTCATCAAATAGTCAACAGCCGGAATGGCCTGCTGGTTGGGTGCTGCACCGGTGTAAAACACGTTTTTGGAGAGCTCTTCACCTTCGTATTGCACGGGGTAGAACAAGAGGCCGTTCATTTCTTCGACCACCGGCAACACTGATTTGCGCGACACCGACGTCCAGCAACCGAAAATCACCGAGACTTTGTCTTGCCCGAGCAACTGCTTGGTTTTTTCGGCAAACAGCGGCCAGTTGGAAGCTGGGTCAACAATCACGGGCTCGAGCTTCTTGCCCAAGACGCCGCCTTTGGCATTGATCTCGTCAATCGCCATCAACACGGTGTCTTTCAACACGGTTTCTGAAATGGCCATGGTGCCCGAGAGGCTGTGCAAAATGCCAACCTTGATGGTGCCGCCAGCCTGCGCATACACCGAACTGACGCCCGCCAACCCCAAACCCAACGCGATGGACGCGGTGAGTGACTTCAATGTGCCCCGACGATTCATGAGTTTTCTCCAAAAGGAATGAGTGATGTGATCCACAGCGGATCCACTCCGGTTGTTGCAAGCACCGTGCCAAGCTCGGCGCGACCTTTGGTTGCCTAGCCGACGGCTTTCGCAACCCAAAACGGTGCGCAATCCAAATGAGTGCACCATATTGACAACACAGTTGTGCTGCAATACCGTGCATCAATAACGCTGGATGCGCGCTCTTGCCTCCAAAAGCGGGCATGGCACTTGCAGCACAATGAAGGCAAACGGACACACATTGATCCATGGAACTCACTCCTCGCGAAAAAGACAAATTGCTTCTGTTTACGGCGGCCTTGTTGGCTGAGCGCCGCAAGGCGCGTGGCCTCAAACTCAATTACCCGGAGGCGATTGCCTTCATCAGCGCGGCGGTGATGGAGGGCGCGCGCGACGGAAAAACCGTCGCACACTTGATGAGTGAAGGCCGCACCATCTTGACGCGCGCTGACGTGATGGACGGCATCGCCGAGATGATTCCGGACATCCAGGTCGAGGCCACCTTTCCCGATGGCACCAAGCTGGTGACGGTGCACCAGCCGATTGTTTAAACCCGGTGTGAAACTTCATCACAAGCACCATGACCGAGAGATTCCCATGAAACTGGCAGCCATAAAATTAGTAGCGGTTTGTTCTCTATTTGCGGGATCTGGAGCCCTGTTTGCACATGATGGCCATGGTCTTGCAGGCAGCCACTGGCATACCACCGACGCCTGGGGTTTTGCTGCCCTGGGGCTGGCCATTGCGGCGGCGATCTGGCTGTCTAAGGGCGGCAAGTAATACCATGGCGCCCGGAGAAATCATCCCGTTTGACGGGCCGGATCACACATTGAATACAGGTCGGCGAACGCTCACCGTCATCGTGCAAAACACGGCCGAGCGGCCAATTCAAGTGGGCTCGCACTACCATTTTTCCGAAACCAACGCAGCCCTGTCGTTCGACCGCGACGCGGCGCGCGGCATGCGGCTGAATGTCGCTTCAGGCCTGGCCGTGCGGTTTGAGCCAGGGCAGCAGCGCACCGTCGAATTGGTCGACTTCGCTGGCGCTCGTGTTGTGTTTGGCTTTCGCGGCCTGACGCAAGGTCGGCTGTAGGGCAAGCCTTAAGAATTCAAGGAAACCACTGACTATGGCAACCATTGGCCGCCGCGCCTACGCGGAAATTTTTGGCCCCACGGTGGGAGACCGGGTGCGCCTGGCCGACACTGATTTGCTGATTGAAGTCGAGGCCGACTACACCTTGCGCGCCGGCAGTTACGGCGAAGAAGTGAAGTTCGGCGGCGGCAAGACGATTCGAGACGGCATGGCGCAGTCGCAGCGCACCCGCGATGGAAAAGGCAGCGGCCCAGAGGCCGGGGGCGCAGTCGATTGCGTCATGACCAACGCGCTGATCCTCGACTACTGGGGCATCGTCAAAGCCGACATCGGCCTCAAGGGCGGCCGCATTGTGGCCGTCGGCAAGGCGGGCAACCCTGACGTGCAATCCGGCGTTGACATCGTCATCGGGCCCGGCACCGAGATCATCAGTTGCGAAGGCGCCATCGTCACGGCAGGCGGCATCGACTCGCACATCCATTTCATCTGCCCGCAGCAGATTGACGAAGCCCTGGCCAGCGGCATCACCACCATGCTGGGCGGCGGCACCGGCCCGGCCACCGGCACCTTCGCCACCACCTGCACGCCCGGGCCGTGGAACATCGAACGCATGTTGCAGGCGGCGGATGCCTTCCCGATGAACCTGGGTTTTTTGGGCAAGGGCAACGCATCACTGCCCGCCGCCTTGCACGAACAAATCAACGCCGGTGTGATCGGCTTGAAGCTGCACGAGGACTGGGGCACCACGCCCGCCGCCATCAGCAATTGCCTGGATGTGGCCGACGAAGCCGACGTGCAGGTGGCGATTCACTCAGACACTTTGAACGAAAGCGGTTTTGTCGAAAACACCATTGCCGCCACCAAGGGCCGCGGCTTGTGCGCCTTCCACACTGAAGGCGCGGGCGGCGGCCACGCGCCCGATATTTTGCGCGTGGTGGGTGAAGCCAATTTCTTGCCCAGCTCGACCAACCCGACCATGCCTTACACCGTCAACACGCTCGACGAACACGTGGACATGTTGATGGTTTGCCACCACCTGGACGCGGGCATCGCCGAAGACCTGGCCTTCGCCGAAAGCCGCATCCGCAAGGAGACCATCGCCGCCGAAGACGTGTTGCACGACCTGGGCGCCATCAGCATGATGAGCAGCGACAGCCAGGCGATGGGGCGCGTCGGCGAAGTGGTCATCCGCACCTGGCAGACGGCGCACAAGATGAAGCAGCAGCGCGGCTGGCTCAAGCCTTCAGACGAAAAACACCTCGACGCTCTGGAAAGCGCCCACCACAACCCGCGCAACGACAATTTCCGCGCCATACGTTACATCGCCAAATACACCATCAACCCGGCCATCGCCCATGGCATTGCACACGAAGTCGGCAGCATCGAAGTGGGCAAGTGGGCCGACCTGGTGGTGTGGAAACCCGCGCTGTTTGGCATCAAACCGGCGCTGGTCTTGAAGGGCGGGTTCATCGCGCTGGCTGCGATGGGCGACGCCAACGCCTCCATTCCCACGCCCCAGCCGGTGCATTACCGGCCCATGTTCGGGTCTTTCGGCGGCGCGGTGTCGCGCGGCTCACTCACGTTTGTGTCACAGGCCGGTTTGAAGGCCGGCATCAAGGAACGCTTTGGCCTGGCCAAGTCCTTGAGCGCCGTCAAAGACATTCGCGCCGTGCGCAAACAGCACATGGTTCACAACGCTTGTTTGCCCAAAATGGAGATCGACCCGCAGACCTACGCGGTGCGGGCCGATGGGCAACTGCTCACCTGCGAGCCAGCGGTGAGTTTGCCGATGGCACAGCGGTATTTTTTGTTTTAGCGGCTACGATATTTGCCGTTGAAGATGTTGTCGTATCCAGGCCGCAAAGTCCGCCTCTGGCAACTTGCCAGCTGCCAGGTTCAACATATTGACCACGCAATCGGCATCTGTCGCGGTCAGCACGAAGCCATTGAGTGCCAGAAACAACTCGACTGCGACAAACGCGGTGCGCTTGTTGCCGTCGATGAACGGGTGGTTGCGTGAGATTCCAAATCCATAACTTGCGGCCAGATCAGCGGCGTCTGGAGCACCATAGTGCGCCAATTGCTCGGGGCGCGCCAGGGCCGACTGCAGCAGATTTGCGTCACGCGTGCCAGCGCCACCGCCGTGCTCAGACAATTGTTCCTCATGAACTGCGAGGATCAATGCGCCGTCAAGCCACCGCCAGGGGTTTGCGGCAGTATTCATTTGGCCAGTTCACGCAACACATCGCGGCGCTTCTTCATGATGCGCCGAGCTTCTGTCATTTGAATCTCAAACTCGGGGTTGTAGGCGCTCAGGTTCACGCCATTGGCCGCGTCCGTCACAAAAATCGTGTCGCCTTTGCCAACCTTCAGGCGCGCCAAGATATCCTTGGGCAGAATCACTCCGACTGAGTTGCCGATCTGAGTCAGTTTAAGTGCGGACATAACGATCTCCAGAAATTAAAGTTATAACAATTGTTATATTATCCGACAAAATATTCAGCCCTGCAAACCCGCCCCTCCCATGCTCACCATCAACAAACTCATGCCCAACGGCGCTGGCCTGGCGCCGGTGCTGCTCAAACGCGCAGCCACCCTTGAGCTGGATTGGGACGTGCGGCAAAAGAGCAGGTTTGACGCCACCGATTCACAAGGTCGCAGCCTTGGCATCTTCCTGCCGCGCGGCACGGTGGCGCGGGGTGGTGACGTGTTGGTCGCTGAAGACGGCTCGCTCATCCGCGTCATCGCGGCGCCGCAAGCCGTGTTGCGCATAGTCCATTGCAGCGAGCACGGCACACCATTCGATTTGATCCGCGCCGCCTACCACCTGGGCAACCGCCATGTGCCGATTGAGCTCAAACCCGATCATTTGAAAATCGAACCCGACCACGTGTTGGCAGACCTGCTGCGCGCCATGCATTTGATCGTGACTGCGGTGAATGAAGCTTTTGAGCCAGAAAGCGGCGCTTATTCCTCGGGCGGCCACACACACGCTTCACATCCTGCACACCCTTCACATGCTGGGCACGCCGAGCACCCTGCGCACGCCACGCATGCCACGCACGACGGGCATGGGCACGAAGGCCATGGCCACGGCCACTCCCACAAACACTGAATCCGGTGAACCCATGGCCGACGCGAGTTTGATGCAACTCATGTGGCTGGCCTCGCCAGCCCTGCCGATTGGCGGGTTTTCTTACTCAGAAGGGTTGGAAGCCGCCATCAACAATGCGCAAGAAGCTACCGAAAACGTAGCATCTGTGTGGTTGGTAGACCAACTCCATCTGACACTGGCGAGAGGCGAGCTGCCCATCATCGCCCAAGCGATTGAGGCCTGGCGTGCTGATGACTTAGACCGACTAGGAGACCTCAATGCCTGGCTGCTGCAAACCCGCGAGAGCCACGAATTTCGCGCGCAGACCGAGCAAATGGGTCGCTCACTGCTCGAATGGCTGCGCAACCACACAACGGCAAGCGTGGAGCACATCGAAGCCTGTGCGCAAATGCAGCCGACTTACCCCGTCGCCTTCGCATTGGCCGCTTCGGCGACCCACGCGCCGGTGCGAGATTGCCTGTTGACCTTCGCCTTCGGTTGGGCTGAAAACATGACGCAAGCGGCCATCAAAGCCGTGCCGCTGGGCCAAAGCGCTGGGCAACGCATTTTGCAGGCGCTGGTCAAAGAAATTCCCGCTGCCATTGACCACGCGGTGGCACTGCACGATGATGAACGGCAGGCCTGCTCCCCCATGCTGGCGATCTTGTCGGCACAACACGAAACCCAATATTCACGGCTCTTCCGCTCGTGAACTTATTGCTCCTGAACTTTTCGCTCCTGAACCTCTCCCGCTTCAAACCCACCATGTCCAACTTGCACCACATCAAAAACCGCACCAAAAAATTCCCCCCCTTGCGGATTGGCATCGGCGGCCCGGTCGGCTCTGGCAAAACCACGCTGTTGGAGATGTTGTGCAAAGCCATGCGCGACAAATACGACCTGGTGGCCATCACCAACGACATCTACACCAAAGAAGACCAGCGCATCCTGACCGTGAGCGGCGCGCTGGCGGCCGAACGCATCATGGGGGTGGAGACCGGTGGCTGTCCGCACACCGCCATCCGCGAAGACGCCTCCATCAACCTGGAAGCCATCGACCGCATGCTCGAAGACTTCCCCGACGCCGACATCGTTTTCATTGAAAGCGGCGGCGACAACCTGGCCGCCACCTTCAGCCCCGAACTCAGCGACCTCACTATCTACGTGATCGACGTCGCGGCCGGTGAAAAAATCCCCCGCAAAGGCGGCCCCGGCATCACCAAGAGCGATTTGTTCGTGATCAACAAGACCGACCTCGCACCTTATGTGGGCGCCGATTTGGGTGTGATGGAGGCCGACACCGTGCGCATGCGCACAACGGCCAAAGGTTTGAAGCCGTTTGTGATGACGAATTTGAAAACCAACAATGGGCTGGCGGATGTGGTGGCCTTTATCGAGCAGCGTGGCATGTTGCTGGTTGCTTAAGCGCAAAGGCAGCGACTTCGGACAATCAATCTACCCTTAATTTTGCTATTCTTTATATAGCATACAAATCATATTATTCGTGACTTACCTGCCATTTATGTTCAAAACAGTCGCAGGTCAACCTTAAAGTAAACAATAATTAATACCTATGTTAATTTTGTTAAACTCCCAGCTGTTCCGGCGCCAAGTTAAAATAACGGCTATGGAAGCTTGGCCGAGCGGTTTAAGGCACCGGTCTTGAAAACCGGCGAGGGTTTATCCCCTCCGTGAGTTCGAATCTCACAGCTTCCGCCACCTTCCGCCACCTTTGGCCAACTCGCCTCAATCTACCATCACCGTACAGTAAACGGCGCCTGGTAGGGCCGCCCGAACGCCACACCCGCTACCACCGTGCCACTGGGCCGCAAGAAGACTCTGCCATTGCGCGGGTTGTTGCGCGTGTCCACGAACGCCACCGGGCCTTCGACAATCTCCAAAATCGACAAATCGGCCGGCGCTCCGATTTGCAAGGTGCCGTGTTTCGGAATGCGTCTGATCACACGCGCAGGCGCGGCTGTGGCCATGCTGATCACCTCGGGCAGCGAGAAACCCAGGCCAATCATTTTGCTCATGACCCACGGCAAATACGGCATGCCCGGCGAATTGCCCGAAAACACGTGCACATCGCTTGAAATTGTGTCGGGCGGGCACCCCTGGGCGATGGCGGCTTCAGCAACGGTGTAGTCAAAACTGCCGCCACCATGGCCAATGTCGAAGATCACGCCCCGGCGTTTCGCAGCGAGCGCGGCGGGCAGCAGTTTGCCGTCTTGCACGATATTGGTGAACTGGCCGGCGTTGTTGGGCGCGCCGGAATAACAATGGGTGAGCACGTCGCCGGGGCGCAGCAGATCAAGAATCTGCGACATGAGTTCGCGGTCCGCCACGCCGCCGATGTGGGCCATTACTTTGGCTGGCACGCCAGACATTTCACAGGCCTTGATGGCACGCCTGAGCGGCTCCAGGCCATGCCGCGCCACCACGTTTTCGCTCATCCGCACTTTCACGCCCAGCACCATGTCGGCGTTCTCCGCCACGGCGCGGGCGGCCACTTCCACCTGCGCGTAGTCGATGTTGAAAAGCTCGGGCACAGGAAACCCCGCCAGCCCCGCCACCGCGATGTGCACAAAGGCAAACTGGCGCGTGCGCGAAGCTGGGGCCACAAAACGGCGAAAGGCGGCGAAATTGTTGGCCCCAGCGTCGCCCGCTGAAACCACGGTGGTGGTGCATTGGTGCGCGATCAACTCATCCGCCGGGATGCCGATGGCCGAACCGTACGCAAAGGTGTGGCAGTGCAGGTCAATCAGCCCAGGCGTAACCAGTTTGCCGCCGGCATCCATCACCCGTTGCGCGCGCTCTGGTGCGATGCTGGCTTCGATGGCTTCAATCACGCCGTAACGAATGCCGATGTCCCGTTTGCCAGACAGGTTTTGGCTGGGGTCGATCACATTGGCGTTGCGGATGAGCAAATCGAACTTGTCATTGGGGCCCATCGCGGCCAGCACGGCGCCGGGTAAAACGCCCAAAGCGGCGGCGGCGGCCGAAGATGTTACAAATTGACGGCGCGCGTGGTTGATCATGCAAGTCTCCTAAATTGAAGTGGTTATTTAATCAAATGATGCCCCAACGGTTTACATTGCGCAACTGTGGGTTGCAATATGGGCTGCGGGCACCAAGCGCCGGTTGTCACAATTAACCGGGTTGGCAAGGTGGCACAAGTGCCGTTTTATGGCTAGACTAGGGAAGTTGATCGACATTTTGGAGGACGACCATGGCTAATCATCCCCCGCAAGAATTTATGGACACGGTTCAGATCGTGCCCGAAGGCGACTCGGTTGCGCCAGAAGCTGACACCGCAACGCAAGGCGAGCAAGCAGATTTTGCGGCCACGGTGCAAGTGGAAGGCGAAGTCTGGGCCGAATCGCCTGATTTTCAAAGCAGTGACCGGGCATCACTTTTCGCCGGGACAATGCCTGGCAAGCTGGACGTGGTTTAGGAGCTGGGGGGCAGCGTTCAAGCCCAGTCTTTTGGCCGAGATTTCAGGCCAAAAAGAGCGTTTGCAGGTCGTTCAGAAAATCAAAGCCGCGCGCGGTCGGCTTCACTTGCGCAAAGTCGCGCTCAATCAAACCTTTTTTCTCGGCCTCATCCAGCCCTTTCTGAATTGCTGTGATTGCCAAACCGGTGCGCTCTGAAAACTGCGTCAGCGCAAACCCGTTTTTTAAACGCAAGGCGTTGAGCATGTACTCGAAGGCCAGATCAGCGCGGGGCACTTCGTTATCTTGGGCCACGCAGGCGCCGGGCAAGGCCGGATCCAGCGCCCGCTCCATGTACAGCCGGGGCTCCCTAAACCGCACCTGGCGCTGAATGCGGTGGGCAAAACTGAGTTTGCTGTGGGCGCCCGCGCCAATGCCCAGATAGTCGCCAAACTGCCAGTAGTTGAGGTTGTGCCAAGCGCGGTGGCCGTCGCGCGCGTAGGCGGAAATTTCGTAACGCTGCAAGCCGGCGGCGCTGGTCATGTCGGTGATCAAGTCCAACATCTCATAAGCCATGTCATCGGTCGGCACCACGGGCGGGTATTTGGCAAACAGCGTGTTGGGCTCAATCGTCAGGTGGTAAATGGAAATGTGCGGCGGCGAAAGGGCCAAGGCGGTTGTCACGTCTTGCGCCAAGGCCGCCAGCGTTTGGCCGGGCAGCGCGTACATCAGGTCAAGGTTGAAGGTGTCAAAGGATTGGGCAGCCTCTTCAACAGCGGCCATCGCCTGGGCTGCGTCGTGGACCCGGCCGAGCGCTTTCAAATTGGCGTCGTTGAAACTTTGCACGCCAATGGAAAGCCGCGTGACTCCCGCCGCCCGGTAGGCGCGAAAGCGGTCTTTTTCGAATGTGCCGGGGTTGGCCTCCAGAGTGATTTCGCAGTCTGGCGTGAGGCGCAGGCGCGCGCGCACGTCGCCCAAAAGCTGGTCGATTGAGTTGGGCGAAAACAGGCTCGGTGTTCCGCCGCCAATAAAAACACTGTGCACCGGGCGGCCCCAGATCAGCGGCAAGGCGGCGTCGAGGTCAGCCATCAACGCGTCGATGTAACGCCGCTCGGGCAGGTTCTGCGGGTTCATCTCATGCGAGTTGAAGTCGCAGTAAGGGCATTTCTTCAGGCACCAGGGCAAATGGATGTAGAGCGACAGCGGCGGCAATGCGGCCAACTGCAAGGTGCCGGGGCGCATGTAATGGCTGATGTCGGGAAGCACGCACTGGCGTTGGGCCGCTTCGGCGGAGACGACCGGGATCATAGTTGGAACTGTGGAGCGTATAGCAGGCATTTTGAGTCACCCATTGAGTCAACCATCAAGCGCTGAAATCACCCAATTCGCTCGCATCAAATCAACCATCACGCGGGCGGCCTGCCCCCGGTGGCTGATGCTGTTTTTCACGTCCACCGGCAACTCGGCGAAGGTTTTGCCCCGTTCGGGGATCCACATGACCGGATCGAACCCAAAACCGTTGGCGCCTTTGGGCTGGCGGGCGATCTCCCCCACGGCGCGGCCGACGGCAATGAGCGGCTCGGGATCCAGCGGGTTGCGCACGGCGACAAGGGTACTGACGAGCGCGGCGCGCCGGTTGGTGATGCCACGCATCTGCTCAAGAAGCGCTTTCACGTTGTTGTCGTCGCCCTTGAGGTAGCCGAATTGGGTGGCGTAATAAGCGGTGTCAACCCCGGGCAGGCCATTGAACGCATCGACACACAGCCCGGCGTCGTCTGCCACGGCGGGCAGCCCGCTTTGTTCTGAAGCATGGCGCGCCTTGGCCAGCGCGTTTTCGACAAAGGTGCGGTGCGGTTCAGGCGCTTCGGCAATGCCAAGGCTGGCCTGGCTGACGAGCTCCACACCCAAGGTCGAGAACATGGCGCGAAGCTCGGCGAGTTTGCCGGGGTTATTGGACGCCAGCACGAGTTTCATAGACCGTCCAAAGATTGCACTTTGAAATTTTTCGCGCCCTTGTTACTGCCGTTGCAGCAGCATCAATTCGCCAATGCCCTTTTCGGCCAGTGCCAAGAGCGTATTCATCTCGTCGCGCGAAAAGGCCGCACCTTCCGCCGTGCCCTGCACTTCAACAAAGTGGCCAGCACCGGTCATCACCACATTCATGTCGGTGTCACAGGCCGAGTCTTCGGTGTATTCGAGATCGAGCAGCGCCGTGCCTTTGACGATGCCCACAGAAATTGCCGCCACTTGCGCTGTGATGGGCGAGGCGGCGATCTTGCCGCTGGCCAGCAGCTTGTTAACAGCGTCTTGCGCCGCCACAAATGCGCCGGTGATGCTGGCGGTGCGGGTGCCGCCGTCGGCCTGGAGCACGTCGCAATCGAGCTGGATGGTGCGTTCACCCAAGGCCTTCAGATCGAACACCGCGCGCATTGACCGCCCGATCAGACGCTGGATCTCCTGCGTGCGGCCACTTTGTTTGCCACGCGCTGCTTCGCGGTCACTGCGGGTGTGGGTGGCGCGCGGCAACATGCCGTATTCGGCAGTGACCCAACCTTCGCCGCTGCCGCGCTTGTGCGGCGGCACTTTTTCTTCCACCGAGGCCGTGCACAACACTTTGGTGTTGCCAAACTCGATGAGCACCGAGCCCTCCGCGTGAATGGTGTAGTTGCGGGTGATGCGCACGGCGCGCATGGCATCGGCGGCGCGCCTGTCTGCACGGATAAATTCATTCATTTGGAACCTTGGAACAATTCAGAAAATTTCGGCGCTTGCAAAATGGCGCAAGCGCCAGACGTTCAACGTTTGCGCAAGGCTGATCGCTTGATGGCATCGTTGATCTCGGCGATCGAGCGTTCGATCGCCGCTTCGTCCATGTCTTCAAGGTCAGCGATTTCGGCGTCCGCCAGATCAATTTGCATGGTTGACGAAAAGCCGCCGTCTTGAATGTCGTCTGTCGAAATGCTGGTGCGCGCATTGCCCGCCTCAGCGGGCGTCTCCCACTCAAACGCGATCACCGTGACATTGTCGCTGGCGCCGTTGGCTGTCTTGAGCGCCGCATCGACGAGGTTGGGCACCGACTCGGGGATCTGTTTCGCGGCGATTTGCTGCACAATGTCAAGGTCAGGCACGGTGCTCCACAGGCCGTCCGAACACAACAACACACGGTCGCCTTGTTCCAGCGCCACGGGCCCATTGATATCGACAATGGGTTTGGTGGGCGAGCCCAGGCAGGTGAACAAAATATTGCGGTTGCCCTGGTAGGTTGATTTGCCCCCAACTGGCGTGACATTGCGCTGTTCTTGGTAAGAATGGTCGCGCGTGCGCGCCAACATCTCGCCTGCGCGCACCAGGTACAGGCGGGAGTCGCCGCAGTGGACCCAACTCACGGCCCCATTCTGAACCAGCGCGGCTACGATGGTGGTGCGCGGCGTGTCGGCCATGCCACGGTCAAGCGCATAGCGCAGAATCTGCCGGTGGGCGGCCAGGGCGGCGTCTGACAGAAAACTCGGAACGTCATCAATCTGCGGCGTGGCCGCCTTTTGGTACATGGCCGACATGGTTTGCAGCGCCAGTTGCGCCGCCACTTCGCCCTCCGGGTGCCCGCCCATGCCATCGGCCAGCAAGAACAGCCCCGACCCCCGGGTGTAGCAATACCCCATGCGGTCTTCGTTTTTTTCGCGATTGCCGCGGCGGCTGATCTGGAATACCGAAAACTTCATTTCGCCCGGTTTCCAAACGCGGACGCATTTTTGATGTTTTTCTTGGTGTCGGTGACGATGGTGTCAAACTGCATGCGCACCTTCTCAGTGACGGACAGTTTGGTGTAGCGCCGCTCGCCCTCTCGGCTGAGTTCCTTTTGCAGCGCAAAGACCGACTGCGGGCGCGACAGCGCATCCAGCGACATGCACCACTCCACCACTTCGATCAAGTTATCCGAATAGACGCCGCGCAGGCGCGCCAACGCCGCCGCAATGCGGTCCTTGTCTGTGCGTTGCGGCGCCTCATTCGGCGGATAACCCTGCATGCAGGCATAAATGCAGGCGCCAATGGCATAGATGTCGGTCCACGGGCCCATGGTGGAGTCGCGCCGGTACATCTCGGGCGCGGCGAAACCGGGCGTGTACATCGGACGGATGAAATTGCCTTCTTTGGAGAGCACCTCTCGCGCGGCGCCGAAATCAATCAAGACTGATTTGTTGTCGTCGGTGACAAAAATATTGGCCGGTTTGATGTCCAGGTGCAGCATTTTGTGTTGGTGCACGATGCGCAAGCCGCGCAGAATTTCATCAAACAAGGAGCGGATGGTAGATTCTCGGAACACCTTTTGCTGCTTGAGGTCGCGCGCCGTGATGATGAAGTCTTGCAAGGACGCGCCTTCCAGGTAGTTCATCACCATGTAGACGGTTTCGTTCTCGCGGAAGAAATTCATCACGCTGACCACTGAAGGGTGCGAGATTTGCGCCAGTGAGCGGCCTTCCTCGAAGAAACTCTTCAGCCCAAGACGGTAAAGCGACAGCTTTTCGGGTGGCACCGTGGGCGCCAACGCACCAGCCTCGCGCGTCGCCAACGACGAAGGCAAATACTCCTTCACCGCCACCTTTTGGCCCTCAGCATCCTCGGCAAGGTAAACCAAGCCAAAACCACCGGCCGCGACCTTGCGCACAATGCGGTAGCCGCCGATCAGCGTGTCCGCAGGTAATGGAGCTGGTTTTGCCTTCGACATAAAATTGCTTGCGTGTTCCCCAATGGCCGGTTCACATGAACTCTTCAAACGGCCCGTTTTATCGATTCGACCTCGTCGTCCTCTTGGTAGTTTTTTGTATTTTTTGTATTGATCGCCCGATTTGCTCCCCGTCATTCCACCCAACTTAACCCGATAGGTCGCCATGCCAGTTTACAGCATGACTGGTTATGCCAGCGCCCAACACAGCCACCCCAAAGCCGGTGTTGAAAACGATGCCGCGCCCCCGGGCGGCGGTCAATTGGGAATTGAGATCCGGTCTGTCAACAGCCGCTTTCTGGACGTGACGTTTCGCCTGCCCGAGGATCTTCGCCAATACGAAACTGGCATGCGCGAGCTGCTCACGGCAAAACTCAAGCGCGGCAAAATCGAGGTGCGGGCCTTCATCGAAGCCGGCGCCGGTTCGTCAGTTAAAGAGCCCACAACCAAACAATTGCAGCGTCTGAACGCCCTGCAGGACAACGTGCTGGCCTGGCTACCTGACGCGCCTGCCTTGAGTGTGGCCGACGTGATTCGCCTGGCGCAGTCCGAGCAGGGCTTAAACCGCGACTGGAGCGCCGTCATCCTGCCGCTGGCTGAGCGTGCGCTCAAAGACCTGCTTTGCGCACGCCAACGGGAAGGCGCGCGTTTGGCTCAGATGCTGCTTGGGCACATTGACCAGCTGCGGCCATTGACGGAAAAAGTGGTGCCACTGGTGCCCGAACTGGTGGCACAACAGCGCCAGCGTTTTCTTGATCGCTGGAACGAGGCCCTCGCCCTGGGCGACAGCAACATCTCGACACAGCTAGCCCAGGAGCGGGCGTTGACCGAGGCAACCGCATTCGCCATCCGCATCGACGTGGCAGAAGAGATCACCCGGCTCAATTCCCATCTGGATGAAATTGAAAGGCTGGTCAAAAAAGGCGGCGAAATCGGCAAGCGCCTGGACTTCCTGATTCAAGAGCTGCATCGCGAAGCCAACACCATGGGCTCCAAATCCGCTGCGCTGGAATTGACGCACATCAGCGTTGATATGAAGGTTCTGATCGAACAGATGCGCGAACAGGTGCAAAACATTGAGTGAATATGGCCCCCACGCTCCACCGCTTCGCGGGTCGCTGCCCCCCGGAGGGGGCTAATTTCCCTTGGGGCGGCCCTGCGGGAAATTGCAGTCTCATCCTTCGCCATATGCTGTCATGAGGAAACAATGGACTATCCCGGCAATTTATTCGTAGTCGCGGCGCCGAGCGGCGCTGGAAAATCAAGCCTGGTTAAGGCGCTGATGGAGCTGGACTCGCGCGTCGCGCATTCGGTCTCCCACACCACGAGGGCGCCGCGCGGGCAGGAGAAACATGGCCGCGAGTATTATTTTGTGTCTGCCACCGAATTCGATGCCATGGTAAAGGCCGACGCCTTCGTCGAGTGGGCGCACGTGCATGGCGAGCGTTACGGCACCTCGCGCCAGGCGATTGAAGAGCGCATCACCCAAGGCGCTGATGTGGTGCTGGAGATCGACTACCAAGGCGCCGTCCAGATCAAAAAAACCTTCAGCAACGCGGTCGGCATCTTCATCTTGCCGCCGAGCTGGGAAGAGTTGCGCGGGCGGCTATTGCGCCGCGCCGAAGATTCGCCCGAGGTCATCGAGCGGCGCCTGGCCAATGCCGAAATCGAGGTGGCGCAGGCTAGCCAGTTTGATTTCGTTATAATCAACGAGTTGTTTGACCGCGCCTTGTTCGACCTGAAGGCGATTGTCCACGCCCAGAGGCTCAAATTTGCGGCCCAGCGGCGCGCCAGGGGCGAAACTTTCAAGGCGTTGGGCATTTCTTAAGCAAGCTGCCGCCTTCCTTCGCACCGCCGCTCTATTAATTTACAGGATATTTATGGCCCGCATCACCGTCGAAGACTGCCTCGTGCAAATTCCCAACCGTTTCCAGCTGGTCTTGGCGGCGACTTACCGCGCACGCATGCTCAGCCAGGGCCACACGCCCAAAATTGAGAGCAAGAACAAACCTGGTGTCACCGCTCTGCGCGAAATCGCTGCCGGGAAAATTGGCATTGAAATGCTGAAAAAAGTGCCCCTCTGAGTGCACCAGCGCCGCCTCGGCAGAGGCTCTGAAAAGGCACCGCTTGCGGTGCCTTTTTGTTGGCAAATGTGTTGGCGAATGTGTCCACCATGACAAAGCGAGCGGCAAAGTAACTTCGGGCGGCTATATTCACACCATGGTCAGCGCAATCAAGCCCACAAATCCGCCCGCTGAGGCGGTCGCGCGGGTGCCTGCAAAAACATCGGGCACGCAGCCTGCGGCGGCGCGGCCCAGCCCGGCTGCAGCCAACGCGGCGGCGGCCAGTTTTGCCGGATTGACGGCCAAACTTGACTATTTGTCGCCCACCGACATCCAAGACGTGCGTTTGGCCTACAAATTCGCCGACGAAGCGCATTTGGGCCAAATTCGCAACAGCGGCGAACCCTACATCACCCATCCGATCGCTGTCGCCGCCCAATGCGCCGACTGGAAACTCGACGCCCAGGCGATGATGGCGGCGCTGTTGCATGACGCGATTGAAGACTGCGGCGTGACCAAGGCGGAATTGATCGAGCGGTTTGGCTCCCCTGTTGCCGAGCTTGTAGATGGCCTGACCAAGCTAGAAAAGCTGCAATTCGACACGCGGGAAGAA
>JANOYE010000337.1:0-14446 GCA_031428695.1 Rhodoferax sp.
CGCGCCGCGCTGATCAAGAAAAAGTTCAAGGCCTACGAAAAACACCACACGTTGGCGGATCGCACGCTGGCGATGATTTTCGAGAAAGCCTCGACCCGCACGCGGGTGAGTTTTGAAGCCGGCATGTACCAAATGGGCGGCAGCGTGGTCCACCTGACCACGGGCGACAGCCAACTGGGCCGCGCCGAGCCGATTGACGACAGCGCCCGCGTCATCAGCCGCATGGTGGACTTGGTGATGATCCGCACCTTTGAGCAGGCGAAGATCGACCTCTTCGCCGCGCATTCGCGTGTGCCCGTGATCAACGGCCTGACCAACGAATTCCACCCCTGCCAAATCCTCGCGGACATCTTCACCTACATCGAGCACCGCGGCTCCATCGCCGGCAAAGTGGTGGCCTGGGTCGGTGACGGCAACAACATGGCCAACAGTTGGCTGCAAGCGGCTGAAATCCTCGGCTTCAAAGTGCACGTGAGCACGCCCTGGGGGTACGAAGTCGATCAGTCGGTGGCCGGCATCCGCTCGGTGGACAGCTACAAGGTGTTCACCGACCCGCTGGAGGCCTGCAAGGGCGCCGATTTGGTCACCACCGACGTGTGGACGAGCATGGGTTTTGAAGCCGAAAACGACGCGCGCAAAAAGGCCTTTGCCAAATGGTGTGTCGATGCCGAAATGATGGCAGTCGCCAAGCCAGACGCGCTTTTCATGCATTGCCTGCCCGCGCACCGGGGCGAAGAGGTGCAAGCCGACGTGATCGACGGCCCGCAATCCGTGGTGTGGGACGAAGCCGAGAACCGCATGCATGCGCAGAAGGCGCTGATGGAGTACCTTCTTTTGGGGCGGATGGACTGAGAGTCAGACGGCGCTGTGACGGCTGCAAACAGGTTACAGCGCCAAAAGCCGACATCACTCAAAATTGTTAACACCCATATTAACAATTCGCGCAAATATGCCCTGTCGGCGCTGTTTTTGAATAAAATCGCCTTCCAAGTCACGAATAATGTGCGCAACCAGCTATATTAAATATAGCGCCTCAAACACCGAAAAACCATGACCACGCTGCACGACTGCCAAGCGCTTGACGCCCAAGACCCGCTTCTCAGCCTGCGCGACCAATTCTGGCTGCCAGAAGGCGTGATCTACCTCGACGGCAACTCCCTCGGCGCTTTGCCCAAGACCGCTACCGCGCGGCTGGCCGAGGTGGTGACCCAAGAATGGGGCAAGGGCCTGATTCGCTCCTGGAATACCGCCGGCTGGATGGACCAGCCGCAGCGCCTGGGCGACAAAATCGCGCGGCTCATTGGCGCGGGGCCGGGCGAAGTGATTGCGGCTGACAGCACATCCGTCAACCTGTTCAAAGTGCTCAGTGTGGCGATGCAGGTTTCAGCGCAAAAATCCCCCGCGCGCAAGGTCATCTTGAGCGAACGCAGCAATTTCCCCACCGACTTGTACATGGCCCAGGGTCTGTGCCGCACGCACGGTTTTACGCTGAAGCTGGTGGAGGGCCTTGACATCGAGGCGGCACTCAACGATGACATCGCCGCGCTGCTACTCACCCACGTGAATTACCGCACCGGCGCCATGTTCGACATGGCGGCGCTCACCCAAGCAGCGCATCAAGCAGGCGCGCTGGCGATTTGGGACTTGGCGCACAGCGCGGGCGCGGTGCCGGTAGATTTGGCCCAGGCTGATGCCGACTTCGCTGTCGGTTGCGGCTACAAATTCTTGAATGGCGGCCCTGGCGCGCCCGCGTTTGTTTGGGTGAATCCGCGCCATTTCAAACACGCTGGCAACGCCGTGCAGCAGCCCTTGCAAGGCTGGCTCGGCCACGCCGCGCCGTTTGCGTTTTCGCCCGACTACGCCCCCGCTGCCGGCATCCAGCAATACCTGTGTGGCACGCCGTCGGTTTTGGGCATGGCGGCGTTGGACTGCGGGCTGGACACCCTGCTCGCCGCCGAGCCACTGGGCGGCATGGCGGCTTTGTACGCCAAGTCGCTGCGTTTGAGCGATTTGTTCATGGCGCTGGTGGAACAGCGCTGTGCCGGGTTTGGCTTGGAAGTCGTCACGCCCCGCGCCCATGCGCAACGCGGCTCGCAGGTGTCGCTCACCTGTGCATCTGCAGCGGCCTACGCCCTCATGCAAGCGCTGATCACACGCGGCGTGGTGGGTGATTTCCGCACGGGCAATGTTGATGTCGGCGGCGCCCAGCCTGACATTCTGCGTTTCGGCTTCACCCCGCTGTACACCGGTTTCACTGATGTTTGGCAAGCGGTTGACCACTTGCAGCGAGTGCTCAATGCGCGCGAGTGGGAAAACCCCCGGTTCAATCAGAAACTGGCCGTCACTTGAAACGGTTATGCTGCAATTTCTTGATTTTTCCCTTGATGTTTCCAGCGACTTTCGAAAGAGGTAAGACATGTTGAAAAAAGCGCTTATTGGCAGCCTCGCCACTCTGGCATTCGCCGTGGCCACGCCTGCCGCAGCACAAGACAACCGCATCGACACCATCCGCTCCGATGCGCCCAGCCTGGCCAAATATGGCGCGATCGGCATCGGCGTGAAAACCATCTCCCTGGTCAACCCCAAGCAGTTGGACATTCTCAAAGCCAAAGCGGGCGAACCCACGCCTTCCTACGATAGGCCCTTGACGGTTGAGGTGTGGTACCCATCCAAAGCGGTGGCCGATGGCCCCAACGCGGGCCAGTACCGCGCGGTCACACGCGACCCCAAAATGGAAGTCACCCTCTACGGCAAGGCCGTGCGCGACGCGGCGGCCGACGCCACCGGCGGCCCCTACCCGCTGGTGATCATTTCGCACGGCTACCCCGGCAACCGTTTTTTGTTGAGCCACTTGGGCGAAAACCTGGCCAGCAAGGGTTATGTGGTTGCCTCCATCGACCACACCGACAGCACTTACAGCGACCAGGCGGCGTTTGGCAGCACCTTGCTCAACCGGCCGCTCGATCAACTGTTTGTGCTCAATGAAATGGCCAAGCTCAACGCGGGCGCGCCCGGCGACGCCATCAAAGGCGCGCTCAAAGGCATGGTCAATGCCGACAACACCGGGCTGATTGGTTATTCGATGGGCGGTTATGGCCTCATCAACACCATCGGCGGCGGTTTTGCTGCGCCCATCGTCGGCAACCCGCTGGCGCCCCCCAACGGCGTGCTGGCTGTGCGCCAGTCCGGCAACCCGGCGCACACCGCCTCGATCGACAAACGCATCAAAGCCGCCGTGGCTTTTGCGCCCTGGGGCTGGAACCGCGGCTTCTGGGACGCGGCGGGCCTGGCCGCCATCAAGACCCCGGTGTTCTTTGTGGCGGGCAGCGTGGACGACGTGTCAGGCTATTCACCCGGCGTGCGCAATATTTATGAAGGCAGCGTCAACGCGCCGCGTTATTTGCTGACCTTCGAGAACGCCAACCACAACGCTGGTGCGCCCATGCCGCCGCCCAAGGAGTCGTGGGCCGCCGTGCCGCACATGAAGTTCATCCCGGCCGAGCACTACATCGACGCCGTGTGGGACAACGCCCGCATGAACAACATCTCGCAGCATTTCACCACCGCGTTTTTGGCCAAATTCCTGAAGAACGATGGCGGCATGGACGCTTACCTGAACCTGGTTGAAAACGCCAAAGACGGCAAATGGTCGGCCGAGGCCGATGGCAAGTTCAAGGCCGACCACAGCTACTGGAACGGTTTTGCCAACCGCACGGCGGCCGGCCTGCGGCTGGAGCAGCGCAAGCCGTAACAACGCGACACGGGCCACACAGCCCGAGCCAGCCTGCGCGAAGGCGGCAGTTCGCAGGCTTTACCCAAGCTTTACCGGCGCGCCAATTCACGTTGGCTTGACCGGGGTGCAATGGGCCTCCATGACAAAATCTGCCCATGACACAACCTGCTTCGGTTTCTCCTGATTCAGCCCGCCAGTCCAGAGCTTTTTTGCAGCACGGGCGGGCCAGCCAAGCCATGGTGTGGATGGCGCTTTTGGCAATTGCGACCGGCGCCGGTGGCTGGTGGCTCGGGCAACGAGGCGATGCAAAAGCTGTCGACGGCGTGGCGACGTCATCCGCATCCTCGCCTGCGCTGGCAGCCTCGGCCCCAGCAGGTGCCGCCAGCAGCGCCGCCGCCCGCCGCTTTGGCGGTGCCAACCGAGTGCAACCGGTCACCGTTGCTGCTGTCAAGCGGCAAGATGTGCGCGTCATCCTCTCGGCCATTGGCAACATCAGCGCGCTCAACACTGCCACCGTCAGGGCCCGCGTGGACGGCGAACTCAAGGCGGTCCGCTTCAAAGAAGGCCAGCCGGTTCGTGCTGGCGCGCTCCTGGCTGAGATCGACCCACGCAGTTATGAGATCGCCTTGGCCCAGGTGCAAAGTGAGCTGGCCAGAAACCAGGCAATCCTGAAAAACGCCGAATTGGACTTGGCCCGCTACAAGGATCTTCTGGCCAAAGACTCGATTGCCAAACAACAGGTAGACACACAGGAATCGCTGGTCAACCAGCTCAAAGCCACCTTGCGCACCGACGAGGCGCAGGTGGACAACGCCCGGCTGCTGTTGAGCTACACCAAAATCACCGCACCCATCAGCGGGCGCTTGGGGCTCAAGCAGGCTGACCTGGGCAACGTGATTCGCGCGGGCGACGCCAATGGCCTGGTCACCATCACGCAGACGCAACCCATCAGCGTGGTGTTTGCCGTGCCCGAATCCAACCTGCCGCTGATTGCGCGCAAGCTCAAAGGCACCGAACCGTTGACAGTGGAGGCTTGGGACCGCGAACAACGCGTGATGCTGGCCACCGGCAAGGTGAGCACCATTGACAACACGATTGACCCGGTGACTGGCACCATCAAGGTCAAGGCCGAATTTGCCAACGCCGACGGCTCTTTGTTTCCCAACCAGTTTGTCAACATCAAGCTGCAAGTCAACACGCTCGAATCGGCGCTTTCGGTGCCTTCGGCGGCCATCCAGCGCGGCGCGGTGGGCACTTTTGTTTATGTGGTCAAGCCAGACAACAGCATCGCCATTCGCCGCGTGCGCTCGGGCGCGGCCGAGGGCGATTCAGTCAGTGTGCAGGGTGAACTCGAAGCGGGTGAACGTGTGGTGACCGACGGCGCAGACCGCTTGCGTGAAGGCGCGAAAGTCGAAGTGATCACCCCGCCGCCACGCTTTGGCGCCGGTGGCGCAGGTGGCGCGGGTGCTGGCTCGCGACGTGAAGCCGCTGGCCAATTGCCCAGCGGCAGCCCGGCGAGCCCAGCCGCCCCAGCCAGCGCACCGCGTGCAGCGGCTCCACGCCCCGCCGGCGCGGGAGCAGACGTGGCACCGCCCGCACTGCCTACCGCACTACCTGCCGCATCACGCGCCGCACCGCCAGCCGTCGCCGCAAATCCACCCGCGGGTGCAGCACCCGGCGCAGGCTCCAGCGCCTGGATCGACCAACTCCCGCCTGAAGCGCAGGAGCGCGTGCGCCGCATGATCGAGCGCATCGGCCCCGAGGCAGCGGCCAAGCTCAACAAAATGACGCCCGACGAACGCCGCGCTTACTTCCAGCAGTTGCGGGCGCAAAGCCAACAGCAGCAGAATTGACGCCCCCGCTTGCTTTGGCGCGAGTAGCATGAACCTGTCCCGCCTCTTCATCCTGCGCCCGGTGGCCACGTCGCTGCTGATGGTCGCCATCTTGATCGCGGGCGCGCTGGCCTACCGCATGTTGCCGCTGTCGGCCCTGCCCGAGGTGGACTACCCGACGATCCAGGTCACCACGCTCTACCCCGGCGCCAGCCCTGACGTGATGACCTCCTCCGTCACTGCGCCTTTGGAGCGGCAGTTCGGCCAGATGCCGGGCCTCTCGCAAATGTCGTCCACCAGCTCGGGTGGCGCGTCGGTCATCACCTTGCGTTTTTCGCTGGATGTCACGCTCGACGTCGCTGAGCAGCAGGTGCAAGCCGCCATCAACGCTGGCGCCAACCTGTTGCCAAGCGACCTGCCGATGCCGCCCACGTACAGCAAGGTCAACCCGGCCGATGCGCCGATTCTTACGCTGGCCATCACCTCGCCTTCGCTGCAGGTGTTCCGCATCAACGACCTGGTGGAGAACCGGCTCGCGCCCAAACTCTCGCAGGTGCCGGGCGTGGGCCTGGTGGCGATTGCCGGCGGCCGGCGCCCCGCCGTGCGCATCCAGGTCAACCCCGGCGCGCTGGCCGGTGTGAACCTGTCGATGGAAGACCTGCGCACCACCATCAACGCGGCCAATGTGAACCAGGCCAAGGGGAGTTTTGACGGAGCAGCGCGGGCCTCCACCATTGACGCCAATGACCAATTGAAGTCTGCCGCTGAATACGCCAGCCTGATCGTCACCTACAAGAACGGCTCGCCGGTTCGATTGAATGACGTTGCCAACATCGTGGACGACGCCGAAAACACAAGGTTGGCGGCCTGGGCCAACGCGATGCCGGGCGTCATCTTGAACATCCAGCGCCAGCCCGGCGCCAACGTGATCGAAACGGTTGACCGCATCAAGGCACTGTTGCCGCAGTTGCAGGCCACCCTGCCCGCTTCGGTCGATGTGCAGATGTT
This sequence comes from Rhodoferax sp., assembly GCA_031428695.1. GTDB lineage: Bacteria > Pseudomonadota > Gammaproteobacteria > Burkholderiales > Burkholderiaceae_C > JANYCG01. Next base: position 6,574 of record JANOYE010000337.1, read on the forward strand.
GACCGACCGCACCGTCACCATCCGCGCCTCGGTGCGCGACGTGCAGATCGAGCTGCTGATCGCCATTGGCCTGGTCGTCGCGGTGATATTCGTCTTCTTGCGCAGCGCCTCGGCCACCCTCATCCCGAGTTTTGCTGTGCCGCTGTCCATCGTCGGCACCTTCGGCATCATGCATTTGGCGGGTTTCTCCATCAACAACCTGACCTTGATGGCCCTCACCATTTCCACCGGTTTTGTGGTGGACGACGCGATTGTGATGATCGAAAACATCGCGCGTTACGTGGAGAAGGGCATGCCGCCGATGCAGGCCGCGTTGGATGGGGCCAAGCAGATTGGCTTCACCATCATTTCTCTGACGATTTCGCTGATTGCCGTGTTGATTCCGCTTTTGTTCATGGGCGACGTGGTCGGGCGTTTGTTTCACGAATTCGCCATCACGTTGGCCGTCGCCATCCTCATTTCTGCAGTCGTCTCCCTCACCCTCACACCCATGCTCTGCGCCCGCCTGCTCAAACACACGCCCGAAGAAAGCCACGGCCGGTTGTACCGGGTGACGGGCCGCGCGTTCGAAGCCACCATCCGCCGCTACGGCCAGGCGCTCAACTGGGTGCTGGACCGCCAGTTCGCCACGCTGCTGGTCTTTTTTGTCACCTTGGCGCTGTCGGCCTGGTTGTATTTTGTCGTGCCCAAGGGTTTCTTTCCGCTGCAAGACACGGGTGTGATCCAGGGCATCACTGAAGCCTCGCAGTCCACCTCTTTCAGCGCGATGGCCGAGCGCCAACAGGCCATGGCCTTGATTGTTCTCCAAGACCCTGCCGTGCAAAGCCTCTCCAGTTTCATTGGCATCGACGGCGGCAACACCACGCTGAACGCCGGGCGCATGTTGATCAACCTGAAGCCCAAGGCCGAGCGCGACGCCGCCTCCAAAGACATTGCCAGCATCATCCGCCGCATCACGGAAAACACGCGCAAGGCACCTGGCATCGAGCTTTTCTTGCAGCCAGTGCAAGACCTGACGATTGAAGACCGCGTGGCCAAAACGCAGTACCAGTTTTTGCTCTCCAGCCCCAACATCGACGAGCTGAACCAGCAGACCAACGCGCTCTTGGAACGCCTGCGCAACTTGCCGCAATTGGCCGATGTGGCCAGCGATTTGCAAGACAAAGGTTTGCAGGCCTACGTAGAGATTGACCGCGCCGCTGCCGGGCGCCTCGGCGTTACCGTCGCTGGCATCGACAACGCGCTCTACAACGCCTATGGGCAGCGTTTGATCTCCACCATCTTCACGCAGTCCAACCAGTACCGCGTGGTGCTGGAGATGGGGCCGGAGTTCAAGGTCGGCCCGCAATCTCTGGGCAATTTGTATGTGCCCGCCAGCACCGGCAAACAGATACCGCTCTCCAGTGTGGCGCGGGTGGTCGAGCGGCCGATGTCGCTGGCTGTCAACCACGCCGGGCAATTTCCGTCGGCGACGATTTCGTTCAATGTGGCGCAAGACTCGGCGGGTGCCAAAGTGTCGCTGGGCGAAGCGGTGCAAGCCATCAAGAATGAAGTGGCGGCGCAAAACTTGCCGGCCAGCATCGAGACCAGTTTTCAAGGCGCTGCGCTGGCGTTTCAGGCCTCGCTGAACAACACGCTGTTGCTGATCCTGGCCGCCATCGTCACCATGTACATCGTGCTCGGCGTTTTGTACGAGAGTTACATCCACCCGCTGACCATCCTCTCCACCTTGCCGTCGGCCGCGCTGGGCGCGTTGTTGGCGCTGCTGATGACGCGGCTGGAACTCGACGTGATCGCCGTCATCGGCATCGTTCTCCTGATTGGCATCGTGAAGAAAAACGCCATCATGATGATCGACTTCGCGCTGGATGCACAACGCGAACAAGGCCTCTGCCCGCGTGATGCGATCCACCAGGCCTGCCTGTTGCGCTTTAGGCCGATTTTGATGACGACCCTTGCCGCGCTCTTGGGCGCGTTGCCGCTGATGCTTGGCGGCGGCGTGGGCAGCGAGTTGCGTCAGCCGCTGGGTGTGACGATGGTGGGTGGTTTGATCGTGAGCCAGCTGTTGACGCTCTTCACCACGCCCGTCATTTACTTGGGGTTCGATGCGCTGGCCGCCCGTTGGCGGCGCCAGGCACCTGCAGCCGCAGCGCCGGGGAGTGCGCCATGACGAACGTGCCAGGAGTAGAAATTAATACCCATGTTAGCAAAATGAAGGGAAATGTCTTTAAATTAACATGGATGTTAATTACAGATTACTTTTGTCGATTTTTCGGACTCTTTGAAGAATACTTGGCACTCAAGTCACGTGTTTATTGGTTTGTTTGCTATATTTATAATAGCTATTGTAGTTTCAAAGCCCGTTTGAAAGCCCGTTTGAAACCCATTCCATCCGGGTGTGTGTGATGGGTTTTTCATCCCTCTTCATCCACCGCCCGGTCGCCACCACCTTGGCAACGCTGGGCGTGGCCTTGGCCGGTGTGATCAGTTTTTTCTTGCTGCCGGTTGCGCCCTTGCCGCAGGTGGACTTCCCCACCATCTCGGTCAGCGCCAGCATGCCCGGCGCCAGCCCCGAGACGATGGCGGCCACCGTCGCCACGCCGCTGGAACGCACCCTGGGCGCCATCGCCGGCGTCACAGAAATCACCTCGTCCTCGTCGCTGGGCAATTCGCGCGTCGTCCTGCAGTTCGACCTGAACCGCGACATCAATGGCGCCGCGCGCGACGTGCAGGCGGCCATCAACGCCGCGCGCGCGCTTCTGCCAACTGGCTTGCCCAGCAACCCGAGTTACCGCAAAGTGAACCCGGCCGATTCCCCCGTGATGATCCTCGCGCTCACCTCCGACACGCTGACGCGCGGCCAGATGTACGACGCCGCCTCCACCGTGCTGGCGCAACGCCTGGCACAGGTCGAAGGCATTGGGCAAGTCACCATCGGCGGCGGCGCATTGCCGGCGGTGCGGGTGGAGATCGACCCGAACCGGCTCTCAAGCAACGGCCTGTCGCTGGAAGACGTGCGTGTCGCCATCACTTCGACCAACGCGAATCGCCCCAAAGGCTCGGTGGAAGACGGCGCGAGGAGCTGGCAAATTGGCGCGAACGACCAGGCCGCCACGGCAGCCGAATACGCGCCAACCATCCTTCGTTACCGCAATGGCAGCGCAGTGCGCCTGTCTGACGTGGCGGAGGTGGTCGATTCGGTTCAAGACGTGCGCAACTACGGCGTCGCCAATGGCAAACCCTCCATCTTGTTGATCCTGAACAAAGCGCCCGGCGCCAACATCATCGAAGCGGTGGACAAGGTGCGCGCCCTGCTGCCGCACCTGCGCGCCACCATCCCAAGCGCAATCAACCTCGACGTGGTGATGGACCGCACGCCGACCATCCGCGCCTCTCTGCGCGAGATGGAAAAGGCCCTGGCCATCGCCGTTGGCCTGGTGGTTCTTGTCGTCGTGCTCTTTCTTCGTTCGTTCACCGTCGCGCTGATTCCGGCCATCGCGGTGCCGGTGTCGTTGTGCGGCACATTCGTCGTGATGTACCTGTGCGGCTACAGCCTGAACAACCTCTCGCTGATGGCGCTCACTGTTGCCACCGGTTTTGTCGTCGATGACGCCATCGTGGTGCTGGAGAACATCCGCCGCCACATGGAACGCGGCAAGCCGGCGTTAGAGGCTTCACTGGCGGGCGCGCGCGAAATCGGTTTCACCGTCGTGTCCATCAGCCTCTCGTTGATCGCGGTGTTCATTCCAGTGTTGCTGATGGGCGGCATCGTCGGGCGTTTCTTCCGCGAGTTCGGCGTGGTGTTGTCCTCGGCGATTCTGGTCTCAATGGTGGTCTCGCTCACCACCACACCGATGATGTGCTCGAAGTTGATGGCGCCGCAATCGGCCAAAGCACCGTCGCTGTTGGGCCGCTGGAGCGTGAAGTTCGGCAAACTGTTCATGCGCGGCTACCGGCGCTCGCTGGCCTGGGCGCTGCGTTACCCGTTTGCCACGCTGCTGGTGTTCATTGGCGTCGTCGCCTGGAACGTGCATTTGTACGGCGCCATTCCCAAAGGATTTTTCCCGCAGCAAGACACGGGCCGTGTCATCGGTTTCATCCAGGCCGACCAGGCCACGTCTTTTCAGGCGATGCAGCAGCGGTTGGAGCGCTTTCTGGAGGTTGTCCGGGCTGACCCGGCGGTGGAACACGTGACGGGTTTCACCGGCGGCGCGCAACGCAACTCAGCGCAAATGTTCATGTCGCTCAAGCCGCTGGCCGAGCGCGACGCCAGCGCCGAGCAGGTGGTCACCCGCCTGCGCGCCAAGTTGTCGAAAGAGGCCGGGGCCAATCTCTTCATGGTGCCAGTGCAAGACATCCGCATCGGCGGGCGCCAGGCCAACGCCGCTTACCAATACACACTGCAAGGCGACAACCTGGAAGAGTTGCGCCAGTGGGACCCGCGCATCCGCCGCGCCATGATGGCTCTGCCCGAGCTGGTTGATGTCAACACCGACCAGCAAGACCGCGGCCTGCAGACCAGCCTGGTGATCGACCGCGACGCCGCCACCCGCATGGGCCTCTCGGTGCGCAACATCGACAACACGCTGAACAACGCCTTTGGCCAGCGCCAGGTCGGTGTGATCTACAACCCGCTCAACCAATACCGCGTGGTGATGGAACTGGCGCCCGAGCATTTGCAAAACCCCGAGTCGCTGCGCAACCTCTTCTTCATCAACAACATTGGCGAACGTATTCCGCTGGCCAGTTTTGCGCGGCTGGAATTGACCAACACACCGCTGTCGGTGAACCACCAAAGCGGCACACCGGCATCGACCATCAGCTTCAATTTGGCACCGGGCGTGGCGCTGTCTGAAGCCACCGCTGCGGTAGACAACGCCGTGGCCGAACTCGGCGCGCCAGTCTCGGTGCGCGGCACCTTTCAGGGCACGGCGCGGGCCTTCGCCAAGTCACTGGAGAGCCAGCCGATGTTGATCCTCGCGGCCCTCATCACCATTTACCTGGTGCTGGGCATCCTGTATGAGAGCCTGATCCACCCCATCACTATTCTGAGCACCCTGCCCTCGGCCGGCATTGGCGCGCTGTTGGCGTTGCAGTGGTTCAATACCGAGTTGTCGATCATCGCTTTCATCGGCATCATCCTCTTGATCGGCATCGTGAAGAAGAACGCCATCATGATGATTGACTTTGCCATTGAGCGCCAACGCCACGGCCACCTGAGCGCCGCACAGGCGATCTACCTGGCCTGCCAGTTGCGCTTTCGCCCAATTTTGATGACCTCGGTGGCCGCCATCTTTGGCGCCGTTCCGCTGGCCATGCCGACGCTGTTTGGCGCGGGTGATGGCGCTGAGCTGCGCCAGCCCCTGGGCATCGCCGTGGTGGGCGGCCTGGTGTTGTCGCAACTGCTCACGCTCTACACCACGCCGGTGGTCTATGTGCTGATGGATCGCCTGCGTGATGGCGTGATGCGCCTGTTCAGCCGCAAGGCTTCGGGGCCCACACCCACCGCAAGCCCCCTGCCTGTGCCCCAACCATGAAATTCAGCCCGCTTCAATCACGCGCGTTATGGGTTGCCGCCGCCCTCTTGCTCACCGCCTGCGCCACGCCGCCCGTTTACGAAAAGCCCGCCATCGCCGTGCCCGTCGCGTTCAAGGAATCCGCCCTCTGGAAAACAGCGCGCCCCGGCGCATCCGAAGTGACCGACCCATGGTGGCAGGTCTTCAACGATGCGGTGCTGAATGACCTGCAAACGCAAGTCAAGCTCGGCAATGAAAACCTCAAAGCCAGCGCTGCCCTAGTGGAAGTGGCGCGTGCTGCGCTCGCCAGCAGCCGCACGGGCGGCAGCCCCACGGTAGGCGTCAGCGGCGGCGTGACGCATGGGGTGACCCCAGGTGGCCAGACGCCCGCCACATCCAATTCGATTTCGGTTGCCGCCAGTTGGGAGCTTGACCTGTGGAGCCGCGTGGCCACTGCCGTGAGCAGCGCAGAAGCCCGCCTGCAAGCCAGCAGCGCCGACCTGGCCGCCGCGCGTTTGTCCCTGCAAGGCCTGCTCACGCAAAGTTATCTCGCCCTGAGAAGCAGTGAAGCGCAAGCCACGTTGCTGGAACGCTCCGTTGTCGCCTTCCAGCGCTCGCTCGAACTCACCACCAACCGTTACACCGCCGGCATCGTCTCCGCCGCCGATGTGGCGCAAGCGACCACGCAATTGCGCAGCACCCAAGCACAGTTGATCGAATCCAAAGCCAGCCGTGCCCAGCTCGAACACGCCATCGCCACCTTGGTGGGCAAACCACCTGCCGCGTTTGAGTTGAAGCCCACAGCGGAGTTGCCGCGAGCGCCCAACGTGCCGCTTCAATTGCCCTCGCAGTTGCTGGAGCGCAGGCCCGACATCGCTGCCGCCGAACGGCGCGTGGCAGCAGCCAACGCGCAAATCGGCGTGGCGCAAAGCGCATTTTTTCCAGCGATCACGCTGGCAGGTTCGGCCGGGTTTCGCGGCCCGCAATTGCTGGATCTCATCAGCCTGCCCAACCTGCTTTGGTCATTCGGGCCCAGTCTGGCGATTGGTTTGTTTGACGGCGGCGCGCGCCAGGCCGGTGTGGATTCAGCCAAGGCCAGCGTCGAACAGGCCGCTGCAAGTTACCGCCAAACCGTGCTCACCGCGTTTCAGGAAGTTGAAGACAACCTGGTCGCGGCGGCCAGCCTGGAAGAACAAATCGTCTTGCAGGCCGACGCCCTCAAAGCCGCCGAACGCGGTCTCGACATCGCCAACAACCAGTACAAAGCCGGCATCGTGAGTTACCTGAACGTCGTCACCGCGCAGGCGACGGCTTTGTCGTCCGAACGCACGATGCTGGATTTGCGCAACCGCCGCCTGGCGGCGACGGCGCAGCTGTTGAAGAATTTGGGCGGGCGCTGGGAAAATTAGCAGGCTGTTGCAAAGGTCAAACCGGATCACCAAATATTTGACAATCATCAATAGACGCTATACACTCAGACAATGATCCGGTCATTCAAGCACAAGGGGCTTGAGCAGTTCTTCAAAACAGGCAGCAAGGCTGGAATTTCGCCATCCCACGCTGCGCGTTTGCGTTTGCAATTGGCCAAGCTGGACGGCGCAAAAGGGCCAGACGATATGGCGATGCCAGGCTGGCGCTTGCATCCGCTAAGCACCGGTCAATGGTCTGTATGGGTCAACGGGAATTGGCGCATGACGTTCGCTTTTCAGGGCGCAGACGCTGTGCTGGTGAATTATCAAGACTATCACTGAGCTGGCTGAAAACGGAAATCTTTAAAGTTCAAGAGGATCATCCATGACACGCATGTTCAACCCCCCACACCCCGGCGAAGTTTTACGGGATGGTGTATTCACTGGAACCGGCAACACCGTGACAGCCTTCGCGCAACGCATTGGTGTGACGCGGGTCACGCTTTCAAACGTGCTCAATGGCAAAAACGGCGTCAGCGCAGACATGGCGGTGCGGCTTGCGGCGGCGCTGGGCGGCAGCGCTGAATCATGGCTGCACATGCAAGCCCAGTTTGACCTGGCAGCCTCTGAAAAAGCGTTAAAAAAAATCGTCTCAAAGATTGAGCGATTGGAGCCGCAGGCCGAATTGGCATGAATGCTTGCGTTTGTGTCGGGTCAAAAGGATTCGCTGGCAATTTTGCCTACAATGTACTTTTAATATGTACATAGGAGCGATTCATGTCCATCTCAATCGCCCAATCCCGCCAGCAGTTGTCGTCTTTGATCGCGGCTGCCCAGCAAACGCCGCAGGTCATCACCAATCGGAACACGCCTGTGGCGGTGCTGGTTTCGGCGGCTTACTTCGAGCTTAGCCAAGCGGCTGTCAAACCTGCGGCAGAGACTTTTTTC
>JANOYE010000338.1:0-2656 GCA_031428695.1 Rhodoferax sp.
GAACCTCGGCTGGAAACTCGCCGCGCACTTGCAAGGCTGGGCGCCGGATGCCCTGCTGGATTCTTATTTCACCGAGCGCCACCCGATTGCCGTGCGCAACACCCGGTTCGCCCGCGCCATGGCCGACAGCGCCGGTAAAACACCGATGCCGGTCGATCTTGAAGCCGACAACGCCGCCGGCCGCGCGGCCCGCGCAACTGTGGGTGAAGCGTTTCTGAAACACGGTGCGGCGGAATTCAACATCCCCGGCCTGCAGCTGGGCTTGCGCTACCAAAGTGCCGTCATCGCATTAGAGGCGGGCGAGCCGCCGCTTGACACGCCCAATCATTACCAGCCGAGCGCCTTCGCTGGTTGCCGCGCGCCGCACATCGCTGTAACTGGCGCCGTCTCAGGCGCCAGTTCCAGTTCCAGTTCCGCCTCCGGCAGCGGCACTGCGCCAGGCGAGGCCCTGTTCGACCGGTTTGGGCCAGATTTCACCCTGCTGGTTTTGGCCCCCGGCATCGACACCCGCGCCTGGGCGGCGTCGGCAAAACAACTGGCCGTGCCACTGGCCGTGCTCACCCACCCAGACGCCGCCGCGCGGGCTTTGTATGGCGCAGACTTGGCGCTCATCCGCCCTGACCACCATGTGGCCTGGCGCGGCGACGGCAACGCAAATTCAGCTCCCGCCGCGCATGACGTGTTGGCGATGGCGACTGGGCGCGTGGCCATCGCCAGGGCCCCGCCATAACGCCTGGCCAGCGAAACCGAGGGTGCCGTCTGGTAAATTGCCAGCATGACTCTCCCAGCAACAGGTTCTGGCCGCGTGGCCGGCAAAGTGGCCTTCATCAGCGGTGGCCTCGGTGGCATTGGCTCGGCCATCGCACTGCGCCTGGGCCAAGAGGGCGCGCGTATTGTGTTGGCTGACCTGCCGGGTGATGCCAACCAGGCTGCGAGCGCCGCACTGCTGGCGGCGCTCGCAGCCCAGGGGGTGGCAGGCCTTTTCGTTGAATTGGACGTGCGCGATGAAACGAGCTGGCAAAACGCCGTGGCGCAGGCCGTGGCGCATTTCGGCAAACTCGACGTGCTGGTCAACAACGCCGGCATTGGCCTGCCGCCGCCCGAGTCCTTCGAGCTCACGCCGTTTGAAGACTGGCGCAAGATCATGAGTGTGAACCTCGACGGCGTCTTCCTCGGCATGCGCGAAGCCGTGCGCGTGATGAAAGACAGCGGCGGCGGCAGCATCATCAACATCGGCTCCATCGCCGCCTACGGGGGCACGCCCGGTGGCTCAAGTTACGGCGCCAGCAAAGGCGGCGTACGCACCTTGACTAAACAGGCGGCGGTGCAGTGCGCAAAGAAGGGTTACAACATCCGCATCAATGCGATCCACCCGAGTTATTCCATTTCCATTTCAATCGGACAGGTTGTTGCACCTCCTAGCCGTGCTTGAGCACTGTCGTCGTCGGTGCGCCTACTCTCCGATTGAAATGGAAATGGAATTACATCCGCACCGCGCTCACTGAAGGCGCGACGGTGAAACGCGTGGGCAAAGAGAACGCAATCCAAGCGCTGAAGGATTTGCACCCGTTCAAGTGTTTGGGCGAGCCCGACGATGTGGCCTGGGCCGTGGTCTTTTTGGCGTCTGACGAGTCGAGGCTGGTCAATGCGGCGGATTTGGTGGTGGATGGGGCGCTGTTTCCGAGCTAGCGAGCAGGGGCTGAAGCGTAGGTCGCGCGATTAAATTCCGTTCAGTTTTGATTAAACTAAAATAGTTGGTGAAAAACACGATATTTTTAAAGTAAATTTAATATCAATGAATTCAACAAATACGTGACTTAAATGGATATTTGAATGAGTTAAATATCGCTTTAAAAAATATCTAGCGATTGACGCAAGAAGAGTGAATAAAGGTGTCGCCACTGCGAACAAAACCGTATTGAGCCGCTTCGGCCACCACATCCCAATAGGTGGGCGCGGGCGGCGGCGGTGGATCTCCTGGCATCGTTGCCTGCGCCACCATGGCACCTGATGTGGTCGAAGCCGGAATGCTCCCTTGCAGCGCGGCGTTGATGTTCCAGCGCGGGTCGTTCGGCCAGGGGTTGTAGGCGGTTTTGTCGGGCGTGACCGCCGTGCCCACCGGCTGCTGAACTGCCGCGAGCGACACGACCCAGCGGTTGCCATCAACCACCGCGAGGTAGAACGAGCGCAGATTTGGCGTAGGCCAGTTGCAGGTGAAGAGGTTGAAGTAGGCGGAACCGACGGAGATGAGACGCAAGCCGTCGTAAATAGTAGCGTCATAGGCAGAAACCAACCAGTAACTGCTGGCGCCAGAGTTGTTGACGTTGATGTTCTTCGGGCTGAAAGTGAATGCCGTCACGTCGGTGGCGGTCAGGGCCAATCCGTCCACGCCCGTCTGCAGGGTCGCCGAGCTGAGCACGCGTCTGGCAAACGAGCCGCCTGGCGCGTCCAGGTTGCGCAGGTTGGCATTCACGTCATCAAATGGCAATTTGATGCTTTTGCTCGCCAGTGGCGCCTGAGCGTCGAAGGACACCGTCAGCGCCTGCTGAGGCAGCACCATGTCACCCGCCGCAAGCGCGGCACCCGCGCCCAGCGCGCCCATCGCCTCGGCCAGCGCGTTGGGCAGTCGCGTGACGGCGAAGGTCGCCAAGTCGCC
>JANOYE010000339.1:0-2990 GCA_031428695.1 Rhodoferax sp.
GATTTAGTATATTTAATTGTCAATATCTAAGATAAAATCAATATAAAACGAAGTTTTGGTGGTTTTTACCCGCTTTGGCGTCGATTGAAAACCACCGGTTTTGCGCCGCTTCAGGCGGTTTCACGCGGTTTCGCACTTCACCTGAATCAACTCTCCAAGGTCGGCACTGCCAGCGGGTTGATCCACCCGTTCACGCAGTCGCAACGCGCTCAAACAGCCGCCCCAGACGCAGCCCGAATCCAGGCTTAACAGATCCGGGCGATCCAGCCAGCCAAGTGTTGACCAATGCCCGAACGCGACCACAACGTCAGCTGTTTTCCGCCCCGGCGCATCAAACCAGGGCACAAATCCGGCAGGCGCATCCGCAGCCCGCAGCCCTTTGGCCTCAAACTCCAACTCGCCCTCGGGTGTGCAAAAGCGGATCCGGGTCAGCGCGTTGACGATGACGCGAAGGCGGGCGAAACCGCTTAAGTGGTCGCTCCAGCGCCGGGGCTCGTTCCCATACATTTGGTGCAGAAAATCACCCCAATTCGGGCCGTTCAGCACGCTTTCTACTTCCTTTGCAAGCGCTACGGTTTCAGTAGCTTCCCACGTTGGCAGTACGCCAGCATGAACCATTAACAGCTTATGGCCGAGCAGATTTTCAAACATCGCCAGGCGCTGCTGGCGCAACCAGTGAAGCATCGGCTCGCGGTCTGGCGCGGCCAACACATCGGTGATGGTGTCGCCGCCATGCGGCTTGCGCACCCCATGCGCGCAGGCCAGCAAATGCAGGTCGTGGTTGCCCAGCAGGCAGCGTGCTGAAGCGCCAAGCGCCATCAAGCGGCGAAGCACCCCCACCGAATCCGGCCCGCGGTTCACCAAGTCGCCCAGCACGAAGAGCGTGTCCCGGCTCGGTGAGAACGCGATTTTGTCCAGAAGCTGCGCCAGTGCCGAATCGCAGCCCTGCACATCGCCCATCAAATAAAGTGCCATGGTGTTGATTGTCGCGCTGCATTGATGCAACGCTTAGCCTACCTTGCTGGAAAGAGGCAGGCCTTGCGGCGGTTGTGCGAAGTCGCATCGCGGCGTTTGACCTTCCCGGCTTGGGTGAGCCACTTGGCGTGGTCGTGCGCGCGGCGGTATTGCAAGCCCAGGTCTTTGGCAATTTCATAAATGCTTTTGCCGGGGAACTTGGCCACCTGCACAAGAAAGGCGCGGCGTTTTTCGGGCAGATCAAAAAAGTCGGGGGTTGGCCGCAGGTTCCAGCCGCCACCAGCCAATTGGCTCCAGGCCAGGTCATACATGCCGAGGTGTTTGCCCGAGCTTTTCGGCAGGCTGGCTCTGAGCTTCGGCCAGTGGCGGGTGAATTCGTCAGGACCGTAAAACCGGATGAACTCGCGTGGCGCCAAGTTCGCAATGGAGGCGGGCAAATAGGAGGGGTGGGCAGCGCCGACTTTTTCGCGCCAGCGCTGCAATGGCACCTCGCGGTCCCAAAAGGCTTTTTTGCTGACGGACTCCCAGCCCTCAGGAGTCGCCAACGATGCTTGCGCCAATTTGTTCATACAGTGCGTTTTGCAGAAACGTGACATCTTTCGCTTTGGCCCACTTGGGCGCGCAGACCAGCTCGGCCAGCTCATCCATCAAGTCAAACCAGGGCATGCTGGCCAAGCCGTTGTCAAACTCCGCCGCCGGGTAGGCGTAGGGGAGCGACTGCATGAAAGGCCGCAGCGGCATCACCTCTTGTGACAACACATACAGGTCAAACAGGTCTCGGGCCGTTTGCCTGCCGCCTTCAACCGAGTCCCCCTGTGACGCTTGGCCGGAAACTGTGCGCAGTTTTCGGTGGTACAGGCCTTGTACAGACTCAGTACGAACGGTGCTTTTGCCGAAGGGTTTGTCAAGCGCCGGGAAGAGATTGAAATAGGCATCTTCGACGAAGGAAGTTTTGAGGCGTTTGCCCTCGATCAACACATCGCCCCGAAGTTGATTGGCTTGGTGGGGGCCATCCACGATGTCTTTGGCGTCGAATTCAATGCCCCTGGTTTTCAGCGCCACAGCGAGTTTGCCTGCGCTGAAACCTTCTGCAAAGAAAAAGTCCAGGTCATAAGACACCCGATGCTCTAGCCAGCAGCTTGCCAGGGCGGTTCCACCGCACAGCTTGGCCAGGCTCAATTGCGGGTCGGCAATGGACTGCAGACGCGCCAAAACCTCATCTTGCAACGCGAACAGCGGGGCGTGCTCTGAAAATTTCAACATGTCAGGCGATGGGTGATGATGACATATATGTCATGATACCGCTTTTCAGGAATTTATGGCGTTTCACGGCTCGGTGAAAGCGGGATTTTGTCCAGAATCTGCACCGATGCCAAAGCGAAGCCCTGCACGTCGCCAATCAAGTAAAGTGCCATGATGTTGATTGCCGCGCGCCGTTGATGGAATTCCTGCTGATTGTTTTTCTTACCCTGCTAAACGGGGTGTTCGCCATGTCCGAGCTGGCCATTGCCGCCAGCCGCAAAGCGCGCCTCACCGCCATGGCCGAGGCGGGCGACCAGGGCGCGGCGGCTGCGCTGACCCTGATGGAGCGGCCGACCACGTTTCTCTCCACTGTGCAGGTGGGCATCACCTCGATTGGCGTGTTGAACGGCATCATCGGCGAAGCGGCGTTCAGTGCCGGTTTGGGCGCATGGATCCAGACCTTCGGCATCTCTGAAAAAGCCGCTGGCATTTCCGCCACAGGTGTGGTGGTGACCATCATCACCTTCACCACCATCATTTTTGGCGAGCTGGTGCCCAAACGCATTGGCCAGCTTTACCCAGAGCCGGTCGCCCGGCTGGTGGCGCGGCCGATGTTGTGGCTGGCCAAAGCCGCCAGCCCCTTTGTGCGCCTGCTCACTGTGACGACGTTGGGCACACTGAAGCTGATGCGCATCGACACCAACGCCGCCCGCGCCGTCACGGAGGAGGAGATCACCGCCAGCCTCGAAGAAGGCCTGGACGCTGGCGTGATC
>JANOYE010000340.1:0-2527 GCA_031428695.1 Rhodoferax sp.
CCAGTTTTTATGCGACGTGCCCAAACTCGAATCAGCAGGCATTGTGGTGCGTGTGCCGCAGCTTTGGGGCACGGCCAGGCCCGCGCGGCCCAAGGTGCAAGCCAGCGTGGGTGCGGCGCCGCCTTCGCGGCTGGGCAAAGACGCGTTGCTGAGTTTTGACGTGGCTGTGACGCTCGATGGCGAGGCGCTGAGCAGCGCGGAAGTGCAGGCGCTGCTTGCGGGAAACGATGGCCTGCAGTTGATGCGCGGGCGCTGGATTGAGGTTGATCGCAGCCGCCTGGCGCGTATGTTGCAGCGTTTTGAAGGCATCGAAAAGACCGCGCAGGATGGCCTGCCGTTTTCTGATGCCATGCGGCTGGTGGCGGGCGCGTCGCTCGAAGACGGCCTGGACCCAAGCGATGCCGATTGGACCGAACTTGTGGCCGGCCCTTGGCTGGCGGATACGTTGCGCGGCCTGCGTCAACCAGAGGGTTTGGCCCGCGTCAGCCCCGGCAAGTTGTTGCACGCCACCTTGCGCCCTTACCAGGAGGCGGGCGTGCGCTGGCTCTACCTGCTCACGCGCCTGGGGCTGGGCGCCTGTTTGGCCGACGACATGGGCCTGGGCAAGACGATTCAAGTGCTGGCCTTGCTGCTGGTGTTGAAGCAGGAGCACGCCAACCGGGGCCCGAGCCTGCTGGTGGCGCCCGCGTCGCTTTTGTCCAACTGGGCGGCCGAGGCCGAGCGGTTCGCACCCTCCCTGCGTGTGCGGGTGGTTCATCCTTCCGCCATGCCCGCCCCCTTGATGCGCACGCTGGCAGCTTCAGATTTTGACCACCTCGATCTGGTCATCACCAGTTACGGCAGCTTGCTTCGGGCGCCGGCGCTGGAGAATGCGCAGTGGCAATTGGCGGTGATCGACGAAGCCCAGGCCATCAAGAACCCCGGTGCGAAACAAACCCGCCAGGTCAAAAAACTCAAAGCCAACAGCCGCATCGCGTTGACGGGCACGCCGGTGGAAAATCGTTTGTCAGATTTGTGGTCGATTTTTGACTTCACGCATCCGGGCTTGCTCGGCAACGCTGCGGTGTTTGGCAAATACAGCAAGCGCCTGGCACAAGGCGGACATTTCGGCCCCTTGCGTGCACTGGTGCAGCCGTATATCCTGCGCCGTTTGAAGAGCGACAAACGCGTCATCAACGATTTGCCGGACAAAACCGAAGTCAAAGCCTGGTGCCATTTGAGCCCGGTGCAGGCCGCCATGTACCAGCGCGCCGTGCAGGAGCTGGAAGTGGCGCTCAATGGCGCACAAGGCATGGGCCGCAGGGGCGTGGTGTTGGGTTTTTTGATGCGTTTCAAGCAGATCTGCAACCATCCTTCGCAGTGGCTGGGCGACGGCGCTTGGGCGCCAGCTGAAAGCGGCAAGTTCGCCCGTCTGCGCGAGTTGGCCGAAGTGATTGCCGCCAAGCAGGAAAAGCTGCTGGTGTTCACCCAGTTCCGCGAAACCACGCAACCGCTGGCGGCTTTTCTGGGCAGCATCTTTGGGCGCGATGGCTTGGTGCTGCATGGCGGCACACCGGTGGCCAAACGCCGCGACCTGGTTCAAAAATTTCAGGACGACGAGCTGACGCCGTTTTTTGTTTTGTCGCTCAAGGCCGGCGGCGCCGGGTTGAACCTGACTGCCGCTTCCCACGTGATCCACTTCGACCGCTGGTGGAACCCGGCGGTTGAGAACCAGGCCACAGACCGCGCCTACCGCATTGGGCAGAAAAAGAACGTTTTGGTGCACAAGTTCGTCTGCAAAGGCACAGTGGAAGACCGCATCGACGCGCTGATTGAATCCAAGCAGCAACTGGTCAAAGAGGTGCTCGAAAGTGGGGCAGAATTGCTGCTGACCGAGATGGGCGACCGCGAGTTGCTGGACTTGGTCAAGCTCGATATTCACGCGCTCCAATCTGACTGAGGATTTTTATGGGCTTTTATGGATACGGATGGCCGGCGTATGTCTCGGCCGCGTCGCGCCAAAAGACGGCACAAACAGCCGCCGCCAAAGCCAAAAAAGCGGGGAAAATCTATTCACCGATCGAGCCGTATAAAGGCGCCGTCGCCAAAACGGTGTGGGGCCAGGCCTGGTGCGACAACCTTGAAGCCTTCAGCGACTATGCAAACCGCCTGCCACGGGGCGCCAAATACGTGCGCAATGGTTCGGTGATTGATTTGCAGATCGCACCCGGCAAGGTCAGCGCCCAGGTGATGGGCTCCAACCTGTACACCGTGGAGGTGGCCATCAAACCCGTCGCCGCGCCCAAATGGGCGGCGATTTGCAAAGACTGCGCAGGCTCCATCGATTCGCTGGTCGAACTGCTTCAAGGCAAACTCTCTGGCGCGGTGATGCAACGCATCAGCACACCGGTGACGGGTTTGTTCCCTTCCCCCACAGAAATCGATTTTGATTGCAGTTGCCCCGACTGGGCCGGCATGTGCAAACACATCGCAGCCGTGATGTATGGCGTGGGCAAACGTCTGGACACCCAACCTGAGCTGTTGTTTG
>JANOYE010000341.1:0-2928 GCA_031428695.1 Rhodoferax sp.
GATCGCCGCCTCAAAAAATGCGCACTGCCACGAGTTCATCAGCCGCCTGCCCGAAGGCTACGACGCGATGGTCGGCGAGCGCGGAACCAAGCTGTCGGGCGGCCAGCGACAGCGCATCGCGATCGCCCGGGCGTTCCTGAAGGACGCGCCGATCCTGATACTGGACGAGGCCACCTCGGCCTTGGATTCAGTGACCGAAAAATACATCCACGACGGGCTGCAAACCTTGATGCAGGGCCGCACCACGCTGGTGATCGCCCACCGCCTGTCGACGCTGGCCGAGATGGACCGCATCCTGGTGTTCGACAAGGGGCGGGTGGTGGAAGACGGCGCACATGCGGCCTTGATCGCGCGCGGCGGGCAGTACGCGCGGATGTGGCGCATGCAGGCCGGCGGCTTCCTTGCAGATCAGGCCGCCGATGAAACACATGCCGAGCCGACGGGGGTCGAGCCCGTGGCTGGCTGAGCGATCAGGCCGCCGGAATGCGCAGCTTCTGCCCCGGGTAAATCTTGTCGGGGTGGCTCAACATCGGCCGGTTGGCTTCAAAAATCACTGGGTATTTGCCCGCGTTGCCGTAGTAGGTTTTGGCGATGGCGCCCAAGGTGTCGCCACGCACCACGTCGTGGTATTGCGACTCGTCTGCAGATTCAGCAGCAACCAGCATGTTCTCCACATTCGTAACCCCAGCCACGTTGCCACAGCACAGGGTGACTTTTTCCACCGCTTCTTGCGTGGGCGCGTCGCCTTGTACAGTGACCGTGCCGGTCTTGCCGTCAAACATCACGAACAGGCCAGAAAGGCCGAGATTTTGCGTCTCGATGTAAGTAGAGATGCCTTTGGCGGCGGCGGAATTCAACTCGTCCAGCGTGGGCTGCGCGGCCGGGTCGGCTTCGGCGGCGGCGGCGGCTTTCTCAACGTCTTTGCTGCCGAACAATTTTTCTCCGGCTTCCTTGATGAAACTGAACATGCCCATGGTGACTCCCAAAAAAGGTTGACTGAGTTTGTGAATGTACCCGCATCCAGCAGCGCTTTATACTGAAATTGCGAAACATTTCTACGATCGTGCGCAGTGTCCAGCTCAGGAGAAAATTATGCCCAGCTCTGTCGAAAACCTGATCCGCGAAGGTGTTACCAAAGGCATCATGAAGGTGGCCGCCTTCAACCGGGAACGCAAGCCCGCGCCCGCTGTGCCGCACCCCTTCCTCACTGGCATCCACGAGCCGATGCAGGCTGAAAAAACGTTGCTGGATTTGATGGTGGCGGGCGACATACCCGCTGCGCTGGACGGCGCCTACATCCGCATTGGCCCGAACCCCGTCAAGCTGCCCAACCCGGCGGTCTACCACTGGTTTGTGGGCGACGGCATGGTGCATGGTGTGCGTCTGCGCGCAGGCAAGGCCGATTGGTACCGCAACCGCTGGATTCGCTCCAACGCCGTCAGCGCCGCGCTGGGGGAGCCACCCGCGCCGGGGCAGCGCCACCCGCGCACCGACACCGTCAACACCAATGTGCTGGGCTTCGCCGGCAAGACTTGGGCGCTGGTGGAGGCGGGCGGTTTTCCGGTGGAGATCAGCGCTGAGCTTGATACGGTTGCGCACAACCCGTTTGAAGGCAGCCTCAAAGGCTCCTTCACCGCGCACCCGCACCTGGACCCCGCCACGGGCGAGATGCACGCCATTTGTTACGAAGGCACCGACCAAGACACCGTGCGCTACCTCGTCGTGGGCAAAGACGGCAAAGTGCGGCGCGAAGAGCCGATTGCTGTCAAACACGGCCCCAGCATCCACGACTGCATGATCACGCAAAAATACGTGCTGGTGTTCGATCTGCCGGTGACCTTTTCGATGAAAACCCTGCTGGCAGGCCACCCGTTTCCCTACGCCTGGAACCCCGAGCACAAGGCGCGCGTGGGCCTCTTGCCACGCGCGGGCAAGGGCAGCGACATCGTCTGGTGCGACGTGGCGCCCTGTTACGTATTTCACCCCTGCAACGCGTTTGACAATGCCGATGGCAGCGTCACCGTGGACGTGGCCGTGCACGACACCATGTTTGCAGAACCCACACGGGGCACGCAGGGGCCAGACTCCAAAAACGTCGCGTTTGAGCGCTGGACGATCGACCCTGCCAGCCAAAAAGTAACCCGCAAAGTGATCGACGCCGCACAGCAAGAGTTCCCGCGTTGCGACGAGCGGCGTTTGGGGCAGCCCTACCGTTATGCCTACACCATGCCGTTGTCGCGGGCGGGGGAGGAATTCGTCTCTGAAACCCACCTCATCAAACACGACCTGCACACCGGCGCGCGCGAGCAACACGAGTTTGGTGCGCAGCGTCACCCCGGCGAATTCGTCTTTGTGCCGAAACACGCCAATGCCGCCGAAAACCAGGGATGGCTGATGGGGTATGTCATCAACATGGCCGACCAAACCACCGACTTGGTCGTCATCGATGCGGAAAATTTCACCGGAAAACCGCAAGCGGTGATCACCATTCCCCACCGCGTGCCGCCCGGGTTTCACGGCAACTGGGTGCCTTCATTGGCCTGAGCGACGCCACACAAACCGCCACACAAAAGCCGGAGAATTCGATGGCAACCACTGAGCCCGCCAAATTGCTGCCCATGGCAGCCGTCCAGAAAATGCTCGACCCCATCTTCCCCGGCCTGATGGGTGTCAAGCTCATCGAAGTCGCGCTGGATCGCGTTGTTGCAGAAATGGCCGTGCGGCCAGATTTATGCACCGGCGGCGGCATCTTGCACGGCGGCGCTTACATGGCGTTTGCCGACACCCTGGGCGCTGTCGGCACGGTGGTGAACCTCGCGCCCGGCAAACGCACCACCACCACCGATTCAAGCACCAAATTCATCGCCGGCGCGAAAGTTGGCAGCGTGGTCAGCGGCGAAAGCGTCGCCCTGCACCGGGGCCGCACAA
>JANOYE010000342.1:0-7856 GCA_031428695.1 Rhodoferax sp.
GCTGGACGATTCACCCAAACCGGTGCGCGCGGCGGCGTGCGAGATCGTCGATGCCGATGCTGCACGCCTGCACCTGCGCCTCACACTCACAGAAGGCAAATACCACCAGGTCAAACGCATGCTGGCGGCGGTGGGCAACCGCGTAGAAGCGCTGCACCGCTCGCGCATCGGCGGTCTTGAGTTGCCCGCAGATTTGCTGCCAGGGCAGTGGCGCTGGCTCGCTGCGGCGGATTTGGCGCTGCTGCAGGTTCAGGCTTAGCGGGCGAGCGTTCGGCCGGGCTCGTTCGGCATCTTACGTTCCGCGCAAAGGTTTCGGTTTTACGGACGGCGCTTGCTCGGTTGCCCAGCATCCTGCAGTTGCGGGCCAAAGTACATACGGCTGACCCCAGCGCGAAACGCGGCAGCCTCACACAGTGAACACGGGCGGCTTGTGGAATACAAAACACTGCCAGCAAGGTTCTTGCGGTCAAGGCGGCGCTGGGCGTCAAGGATGGCTACGCGCTCGGCGTGCGCGTCAGGGTTGTGGTCTTTGACCACTCGGCTTGGCCCTTCACCGACGATGGCGCCCCCAACCACCAGCACAGCGCCATAACTTTGGTCGCCCCAGGACTCGGCCAAGCGCCTCATTTCTGCGGCTGCTTCGTACCACTTGCGAGCGGGATTTTCTGTGGTGGCAAATGCAGGCGGCTTGACGCAGCACACAACCGCAGCGCCCGCGATGGCTTTTGCAATGAACGTGCGGCGGCAGGGCATCGCGAAATCCAAAATTTGAATGGGTTGAAACCTAAAAAAGCTTACTTCAACTCACCTTTTGGATCAAGTGCGAGCTGGCTTGTGCGGGCTGGCTTGCATCCATCGTGTCGGGGTCTGCGGCTGGCCCCGCTACAGTGGCGACTAGGCCACGCTCTTGGGCTTTTTGCTGGCGGGCGACTGGTTCTGCGCGACCGCAGCTTGCACGAGCGCTTTGAGCGCGGGTGCGTCAATCCGGCTGCCCTCTGGAAAGTCGATCGCCCGCCTGGCGTTCCCTTCCAGACTGGCGTTGAACAGGCGGGACGGGTCTGCCAGTGAGGCGCCTTTAGGGAAGGTCAATTTCACAGCCGCTTTGTAGGTCTCGCCGGTGCAAATGATGCCGTTGCAGGTCCAAACAGGAACGTTCCACTTCCACGCCTCGCAGATTTCGGGCGCCGCGCCTTTGACAACCGTTCGCAGCCGCGCCAGCAGCGCACCGCGCCAGTCTGGCAGTTCCGCAATGCGCGCGTCGATCAGATCTGAGGGCGACTTGCCCGCGTCGGCGGCGGGCGTCTTCTTTGGAAATGGCCTGGGGGCGGCTGGCGTCTTGGCTGCGGGCATGGATCACTCTCCAGGGGTGTCGTTGAGGCTGCGTGGCGTTGGCGTCGCCTGATGTTCCCGCGCAATCAAGGGCAAGTCAAGTTGCAACAGGTTCGTCGGCGCAATCGCTGTTTGCACCATCGCCTCGGCACTGAAAAACCGCTTCGAACGGGCGAGCCTTCAATGCTTGGTTTGTTCTAGTCATACCTAATTTGGGTTCGATTTCTTCGTTTTCTGCCGAATTTCAAACAGCTTGGATGAAAATCGGCATGCAAGTCACGTATTTATTGGTTATGATGCTATATATATAATAGCATTAATTTTGACCTTTGGCAACATTGAAAGGCACCGGTTATTCCCCCGCGCTCGCCAACCCGTTCAAAAACAGCGCCATCAAACGGGTCGTGGCCTCCCGCTGATCGCGATGCGGCGAGTGACCGCAGTGCTCCAGTTTGTGTAGCTGGTTACGCTTGTTTTCAGTGACCCAGCGGCCCGTTTCCTTCAAAGCATCCGCGATGCCGTCGATTTGTCGCATGCTGCCGTAAGGGTCGTCAAACCCCTGCATAGCAAGCAGAGGCGCAGTGATGCTGCCGCAGTTGTGGCGGATGTCAAAGCTGCGGAATTCATCAGACAGCCAGATGTCGTTCCATTGCCAGAACGCGGCGTCCACATCGGCGTGGTAACGCGCCAGGCGCGCGCGCAGCTGGCCCGTTTCAAAGGCCTCGCGGGCGGCGGTGATCGCATTGATGCTGATGTCTTCGACGATCACGTGCGGTGCCATCACCACGCAGGCGGCCACCTCAAATCGGCTGGCGTGCAAGAGCGCAATGCTGCCGCCGTCCGAGTGGCCAACCAGCACCGGCTTGTTGATCTTCATTTCGCGCAGGAGCGCAGGCAACACCGTCCAGGCTTCGTCGTGCAGGTAGTCAGCCCGCAGGCGGCCCGCGCCACGCACGTCAGGAACTGGGTCTGACAGCCCGTAACCCCGGCGCGAATACACCACCCCCGCGCGCCCCGTGGCCGCGCACAACTGCTCAGGCCAGTCGCGCCACATGGCGATCGAGCCCAAGCCCTCGTGGAGAAAGACGAGCGCAGCGCGCTCTGCATTTGCCGGGCTTGCAGCAATATTCTTTACCTCAAGCCGCACACCGTTGATGTCGATTGAATTCATGCGCGGGATATTACGGGCTCCTCAGAAAATGTGCGCACAAATGCTAAAATTTAGAGTGAAAAATAGGTTCTGTTTAACGGAATCCACATTTCAGACTAAAATGCGACATGATCCGCTCTTTCCTCTGCGCTGACACAGAAAGCTTGTTTCAAAGCCAGGCAGTCAGCCGGTTCAGGAACATTGAGCGGGTGGCGCGCCGCAAACTGTTGCAGATTCACGCGGCTACCGAGTTGGGCAGCTTGCGTGTTCCGCCCGGCAACATGCTGGAGGCTCTGAAAGGCGGCCGCAAAGGGCAGCACAGCATCCGCGTCAATGATCAATGGCGCATCTGCTTTGTGTGGCGCGAAGACGGTGCCTACCAAGCAGAAATTGTGGGCTACCACTGAAATGGACGGCACAACAATGAAAGTTGCATATGGCTAAAAAACTGCTCGACGAAATCCACCCCGGCGAAATCCTGCTGGAAGACTTCATGAAACCCATGGGCATCACGGTGCGGCAACTGGCGGCCGATATGGACGTGCCTCCCAGCCGCATCAGCGACATCGTGAATGGCGCGCGGCCGATTTCTGCCGACACGGCCTTGCGGCTGGGCCTGTTTTTCAGCATGGAGCCGCGCTTCTGGCTGAACTTGCAGTCCGAGTACGACATGCGCACTGTCACTCGCGCGAGCCGCGACCGCATTGCCCCGCGTATCCGGGTTTACCAGGCCGCCCCCGCTACACTAGCCGGTTAGCTCAAATTTGGATATTTGTGAATTTTTACTCTACGCTAGCGCGCCTGGCGACCGTTTTTTTTGCCGCTTTTCTCGCGCAGGCCGTGCCATCCCCCGCCTGGGGGCAAACCGCTGTGGCGCAGGTTCAAACGGCCCCCGCGCAAGTGGCCCCGTCCAGGCCTTTGTTTGTCCTCAACTCGCTCGAAGCCAACGTCAGCGTGATTGACCCGGCCACCTGGACGGAAACCAAGCGCATTCCCACTGGCAAAGAGCCGCACCATCTCTACCTCACGCCGGACGAAAAATCGCTGATCATCGCCAATGCGTCGGGCAATTCGCTGACGTTTATTGATCCGAAAACCGCCGAAGTGCAACGCACGATCCATTCCATCATGGATCCGTACCACCTGCGCTTTTCGCCCGACATGAAATGGTTTGTCACCGCCGCCAACCGGCTCAACCACATCGACATTTACCGCTGGGACGGCGCCAACATCACGCTTGCCAAACGCATCGCCACCAGCAAAACGCCCAGCCATTTGTGGATCGACAGCAAAAGTGCCACTGTCTACGCGTCAATGCAAGACAGCAATGAGATCATCAGTGTTGATCTGCCCAGCCAGACGGTGAAGTGGCGCGGCAAGACCGGCAACACGCCCGCCGATGTGTTCGGCACGCCTGACGACAAATACCTTCTGGTGGGCCTTACGGGCGGCGACGGTGTCGAAATCTGGAACATCAGCGGCGCTGAGCCCGCAATGGTGAAATTGCTCCCCACAGGCGCGGGCGCCCACGCGTTTCGTGCGGCAGGCGACAAGCGCCATGTGTATGTGAGCAACCGCGTCGCCAACACCATTAGCAAGATCGACTACCAGAGCCTCACGGTGGTTGACAGCTTCAAGGCGCCCGGCGGCCCCGATTGCATGGATTTGTCCCCCGACGGCAAGCTGCTCTATGTGACGTCGCGTTGGGCCAAAAAACTCACCGTCATCGACACCACCAGAAAAACGGTGGTGCGCCAGGTGAATGTTGGAAAATCGCCGCATGGAGTCTGGACGCTCGATCATGCGCCGCGCAATTAGCCGCCTCCTTCGGGCGTCGCCTGGCAATTCAATTGCTACATTTATGGTAGCTGCTTGCGTTGTTTATACCGGACTTTCAGGCCCTTTGCATGCCCAGGTCTGCGACAAACCCGTGTATTTGACCTTCGACACCGGCCACATGGGCACGGCGCCCCTGATTGCCGAAGTGTTGAAGCGCCACAACGTCAAAGCCACTTTTTTCGCAGCCAACGAGCGCACCCAAACCGGCGACGGCAGCCTGGGCAACCACTGGGCGCCGTGGTGGAAAGCCAGGGCCGCAGAGGGCCACGAATTCGCCTCGCACACCTATGACCACGTTTACTGGCGTGGCGACGTGAAGGGTGTGGAGCCAAAGTTCCGCATGCAGCCTTCCAGCGGCGCGTTTGAAGGCCGCGAATTCACCTGGGATGCCAAAAAATACTGCGAGCAAATCGCCTACGCGGCAGAACGCATTGGCGACCACACTGGCGTGAAACCGCTGCCGCTGTTTCGCGCGCCTGGGGGCAAGACCTCGCCGCGCCTGCTGGAGGCGGCGAAAAACTGCGGCTACGAACACGTGGGCTGGTCACCCGCTGGCTTCCTCGGCGATGAGTTGCCAAGCGAGAGGTATTCAAACGACGCCTTGCTGAAAAAGGCGCTCAAAGACATCAAGGCAGGCGACATTCTGGTGGCCCATTTGGGCATCTGGTCGCGCAAAGACCCCTGGGCGCCCGCGGTGCTGGAGCCGTTGATCACCGGGCTCAAGGAAAAAGGGTTTTGCTTCGCCACGCTGCGCCAACACCCAGCCTTGCAGCCTTGGATCACAGCGAAAAAATAGGGCCGCCGCATGGAGGCTTCCGTCACTGCTTTTTTCACACCGGTCAGCAAGGCGGACATTGCCCACGTTGCCGACGCGTTCTCGGCGTTGCAGCAGCAGCTGTTTGAAAGCGTCGTTCAGCCGCTGATGTTTTCGGCGGGCCTGGGCAACATTTTGGAAGATGGCTTTGCGGCGACAGGCTGGCTGCTGGTGGGCTTGCTTCAGTTGGTGGTGATGGTGCTGGTTTTTGCGCCCTTGCAGCGCTGGCGGCCGGTGGAGGCGGTGACCGACCGCGCCACCATCCGCACCGACATGATTTACACCCTGATCCACCGGCTCGGTGTTTTCCGTGTCGCGCTTTTCTTCACGCTGCAGCCGCTGCTGGACGATGCCTTTGGTGCGCTCCGAGTGGCCGGGCTGGGCACCTGGCAATTCGACGCTTTGTGGCCGGGTGTGACCGACGTGGCTATTATGAGCTTGCTGCTGTACCTGGTAGTTTTTGATTTCTTGGACTACTGGATCCACCGCGGCCAGCACCATTTTGAGTGGTGGTGGCGCCTGCATTCCCTGCATCATGCGCAGCGGCAGATGACGATGTGGAGCGACAACCGCAACCACTTGCTGGATGACGTCTTGCGTGACGTGATCATTGTCGTCGTGGCGCAGCTGATCGGCGTGGCGCCAGCGCAGTTTGTCGCCATCGTCGCCTTCACCCAGCTCAGCGAGAGTTTTCAGCATGCCAATGTGCGCGTCTGGTTTGGCCAAGTGGGCGAGCGCTTGTGGGTCAGCCCGAGGTTTCACCGCGTGCACCACAGCATTGGCATCGGGCATGAAACGATCCGCAGTGGAAAAGCGGTGCTCGGGGGGGTGAATTTTGGCGTGCTCTTGCCTTGGTGGGACATGTTGTTCGGCACCGCCAACTTCGAGCAGCGTTATGACCGCACCGGTGTGCGCGACCAGGTGGAGCCGGGCCTGCGAGGCTTGCGCAACTATGGCCGTGGCTTCTGGCAGCAGCAATGGCTGGGCTTAAAGCGCCTGGCGGGCAAAGCGTAACGCTTGGAGACGCGGTGCGCGAGCAGTTATCCTAGTGCCATGAGCAAACTCCTTGACGCCTTCTGGCGCTCTGCCCTGTATTGCCTGCACCCGCGCGTGATCGCCCTGTCGATTCTGCCGCTGGTCATCATGGCGGCCATTGCGCTCGGTTTGGGTTACTTCTTTTGGGACGACGCCCTGGCCGCCGTGCGCGCCAACCTGGAAGGTTTTGAGCTGGTCACGACCTTCCTGGCCTGGCTGGAGCGCTTCGGCCTGTCCAACTTGCGTATCGTGCTGGCGCCAATCATCGTGTTGTTCCTGGCGATTCCCGTCATCGCCATTGCGTCGCTTTTGTTCGTCGCCTGGATGATGACGCCGGCCATGGTGGCCCTGGTGGCCGAGCGGCGCTTCGCCAAACTCGAACGCAAGAAGGGCGGCTCCATCGTGACCAGCGTGGCTTGGTCGCTCGGCTCCACGGTGCTGGCCGTGATCGCGATGGTCGTCTCCATCCCGCTGTGGCTTATTCCGCCCTTGATTCTGGTGTTGCCGCCCTTGATCTGGGGCTGGCTCACCTACCGCGTGATGTCGTATGACGCGCTGGTCGACCACGCCAGCGCTGAAGAGCGCAAGCAAATTTTCAAGGAGCAGCGCGGATGGCTGCTGGGCATTGGCGTGATCAGCGGCTACCTGGGCGCCGCACCCAGCGTTTTGTGGGCCTCGGGCGCGCTGTTCATTGCGATGGCGCCGGTTTTGGTGCCCTTCGCCATTTGGATCTACACGCTCGTGTTTGCTTTCTCGTCCTTGTGGTTTGCCCATTTCACCCTGGCGGCTTTGCAGGAACTGCGGGCGAAAAAAGAGGCCGAAGCGGCTGTATTGCCGGCGCGGCGGGCCTCCGACACCTTTGACGCTCCACTTCTTGGCACGGCTGGCGCCCCGGTTGCGCCTGCGCAATTGCCCGCGCCAAGCGGCCCCATCCCGCCTTTGATGAATTGACGCGCCTTCAATGACACGCCTTACCGGCCCTTGCACCACCCTCCAGACATGACCCCAGACTTCGGCCTCATCATCATCGGCGACGAAATCATTTCCGGCAAACGGGCTGACAAACACTTGCCCAAAACCATCGAGCTGCTGCAGGCGCGCGGCCTGCAACTGGCGTGGGCCGAGTATGTGGGTGACTCGCCCGAGCGCATCACAGCGGCCCTGAAACGCGCGTTTGATTCGGGTGATGTGGTGTTTTCCACCGGCGGCATTGGGGCCACGCCGGACGACCACACGCGCCAATGCGCCGCCAAAGCCCTCGGGGTAGCGCTGGCCTTGCACCCCGTGGCGGCCGATTTGATCCGCGAGCGCATGAAAGACATTGCCAAAGAACAGGGCAAGCCGTATGAACCGGATCGCGAGGACAACCAGCACCGCTTGAATATGGGCGTCTTTCCGGCGGGTGCCCAGATCATTCCCAACCCTTACAACAAAATTGCCGGGTTCACTTGTTGGTCGGATCGGCAATTTCCCGCCGGGCCGCCCCAAGGGAAATTAGCCCCCTTGGGGGGCAGCGACCCACACGAAGTGGCGGAGCGTGGGGGTATACATTTCGTTCCCGGGTTTCCAGTGATGGCCTGGCCGATGATGGAATGGGTTCTGGATTCAACCTACCCGCACCTTCACAATAAGTCTGCCTGGATCGAAAAGTCCGTCATCGTCTTCGGCGCCATGGAAGCCACCCTGACA
>JANOYE010000343.1:0-4135 GCA_031428695.1 Rhodoferax sp.
GACCCGCAGACATTGCACAACCAGATGCTCATGAAAGGCCAAGGCGAAGGCCAGGCCGTGAGCTTCATCACCAGCCCGATCCAGATGTCTGCCGCGCCGGTGAAGTTGCGCCGTGCGCCGCCGAAACTGGGGCAACACAACCAGGAAGTGCTGGCGGAAATGATGGCCAGCCAGGTGGCCAAATGAGCGTCGCTGCCTCATCAGTTGAACTCAAGATCGACGGCCATGTTGCTACCGTCACCCTCAACCGCCCCGAGGTGCTGAACGCGATCGACATCGCCACGGAAGCCCGCTTGCAAGCCATTTGGAGCGAGCTTGAGCAAAGCAAAACGGTTCGTGTGATTGTGCTTACCGGCGCGGGCGAGCGCGCCTTCTGCGCTGGGGCTGACATGAAAACCCCCGCTCAGCAAGCGCCTTTGACGGGGCTGGAATACTGGGCGGCGCCGCGCGTTGGCGGTTTTGGCGGCATCGCTTTGCGGGAGACGTTGAACATCCCGGTGATCGCGCGCGTCAATGGGTTTGCCTTGGGTGGCGGCTTCGAGATGGTGCTGGGTTGCGACATCGTGGTGGCCTGTGAAGAGGCCAGCTTTGGCCTGCCCGAAGCGCTGGTGGGCCGCCTGCCGCTGGACGGCGGCATGACCCTGTTGGCGAGGCAGATCCCGTTCAGAAAAGCCATGGGCATGATGCTGACCGGCAAACGCATCAAAGCCGCCGAGGCGTTGGCGATGGGGCTGATCAATGAGGTCGTGCCGCGTGCCGATCTCGATGCTGCGGTCACCCGCTGGGTGAACGATATCCTGGCCTGCGCGCCGCTGTCGGTTCAAGCCATTAAACAAGTGGTGCGGATGACAGGCCAGATGTCCCCCGCGCAAGCGCAGGCCACGCGCCTGCCTGCATTGGTGGCAGCGCTGAACTCTGCCGATGGCCAGGAAGGTGTGAAAGCGTTTCAGGAGAAGCGCAAGCCGGTCTGGCAGGGCCGTTGATCGCGGCTTCAGCCGGAGAATTGCCACCGTGACTTACATCATCGCCGACGGCTGCATCGACTGCAAAGACGCCACTTGCGTGAGCTGCTGCCCGGTCGATTGCATCTACGAAGGCGCGCGCACGTTTTACATCCAGCCCGACGAATGCATCAGTTGCGGCATTTGTGTCTCGGTCTGCCCGCCCGAGGCGATTCATGAAGATGTGGATGTGCCAGCGCACTTGAAACATTTCATCGCCATCAACCGCGAATTTTTTGGGCCAGAAGTCAGCGGCTTGGGCCGCCCCGGTGGCGCGGATGGCGTCGCCAGCAAACAGTTTGACCACCCGGCGGTTGCGGCGCATGGCAAACCGGCCTGAAGCTGTAATTAATATGGGTATTAACATTTTTCCACTACCGCCGGAATTTTACGGATTTTTAAGACTTTTCGGCCCTCAAGTCACGAATAATGTGCGTACATTGCTATTAAATAAGTAGTGATTTGATAACCCATGCATGCCGTCGTATTGAAGTATTTCCTCGAAGTCGCCCGTTGCGGCTCGATCCGCAAGGCGGCGCTAAACCTGTTTGTCGCCTCCAGCGCTGTCAATCGGCAGATATTGCGGCTGGAAGACGAACTCGGCACCGAGCTGTTTGACCGCGTGCCCACCGGCATCCGCCTGAACGCGGCGGGCGAGCGCTTGCAGCAACACATCCGCGCCACGCTGCACGACTTCCACTTGACGCGCACCGAGCTGGACGCCCTCAAGGGCGAACGCAAAGGCCATGTGTCGGTGGCGGCGATGGACTCGTTGCTGATTGAGTTTTTGCCCGCCGCCGTGGAAGATTTTTCTGAGGCCTACCCGGCCGTTCGATATTCAATCAACTCGGTGTTGCCCAGCGAAGTGCCGGAGAAAGTGACCAACGGCGACAGCGACATCGGCATTTGTTACCTCGGCAAATTGCCTGCGGGCCTGACCGTGGTGGCCAAAGCCGCGTTTCCGCCGGGCGTGGTGATGGCCCCCAGCCACCCGTTGGCCAAACGCGCGGCCATCAGCTTCGACGACTGCCGCAACCACGCCTTCGTTCAGGTCAGCCGCCTCTCGCCCATCCACAGCCTGGTGGTGCCCGAGTTCGAAAAATTCTGGGAAGAGCTGGAGCCCGGCATCGCCTGCAACGCCACCCACATGGTCAAACGATTGCTGATTGGCGGCAAAGGCTTGTCGTTCTTCTCCAAGATCGGCTTCATGAACGAGCTGGCCAAGGGCGAAGTGGTCTGGCGGCCACTGGCCAACGCCAAGGTCAACAAGATCGAAGTCGGCATCCTCACCCCCGCGCACCGCCTGTTGCCGCACGTGACGCAGCAGTTTGTCGAGCGGATTTCGCTGCGGTTGAAGCAGATGGAATTGGTGGCGGCTGCTTATTGAACGGCCGGATCAAGCCGAGCCGAACTCCTCGCCCAACTCTTTGGCCCGCGCGCCAGCGGCTTTGAGCGCCAGTTCAAACTGCCCTTTGATGCCGCTTTGCTCCATCGACGTGATGGCCGCGTAAGTGGTGCCGCCTTTGGAGGTGACGCGTTGGCGCAAAACTTCGGGCGGCTCGCTGGAGGCGCGCGCCAGTTCACCGGCGCCGATGAAGGTGCTCACGGCGAGTTGCAGGGCTTGCTCGCGGGGCAAACCCATCTCGGCGCCGGCCTTCGCCATGGCCTCCAAAAAATAGAACACATAGGCCGGCCCAGAGCCAGAGATGGCGGTGACGGCGTCGAGCTGCGCTTCGCCTGCCATCCACAAATAGTCGCCGGTGGTGGCGATGACTTGTTCGACCAGGCTGCGGTCTGCCGCGCTCACGGCAGTGCGGGCAAACAACCCGGAAATGCCTTTGCCGATCAGCGCTGGCGTGTTGGGCATGGCGCGCACGATGCGCTCCAAGCCCAACCAGCGCGCGATGCTACCGCTGGGAATGCCCGCCGCCACGCTCAGGTGCAGCGCGTTTTTGGTGAAGACCTGGGTTTGAAGCGCCGCCTCCTTGAAGGTTTGTGGTTTTACCGCCCAAACGACCAGGGTGGCACGGCTCAACAATGGCCCGGCTGCCGCTTGTGCGGTGACGCCGAAATCTGCCAGCAGCTTGCGCCGCGCTTCCTCAAACGGTTCCACCACGTCAAATTGGCTTGCCGTGTACCCGTTGCGCAGCAGGCCGCTGAGGATGGCGCCGGCCATGTTGCCGCCGCCTATAAACGCGATATGCTCAGTCATTCTTGTGTTTCCTGCTTCATTGGCCGCTAGGCGCGTGGCCTGTGTCGCCGGATTGTCGCAGTGTCAAAAAAGGACGTGTGCAGTCATGAAATACGTATTGGCGTTGGACCAAGGCACGACGAGTTCGCGCGCCATTTTGTTTGACCGCGCAGGCCAAGTGTTTGCCGTTGCGCAGCGCGAATTTCGCCAGATATTTCCTCAACCTGGCTGGGTCGAACACGACGCGAATGAGATTTGGCAGACGCAATATGCCGTGGCCGCAGAAGTCTTGAAAGACAACAACGTCGCGCCCGCAGACGTGGATGCCATTGGCATCACCAACCAGCGTGAAACCACGGTCTTGTGGGATCGCATAACCGGCGAGCCAGTGGCCCACGCCATCGTCTGGCAAGACCGCCGCACGGCCGCCCGTTGTGATGCATTGCGCAAGGCGGGCCTGGCCGGCAAAATTCAAAAGAAAACCGGCCTGGTGCTGGACGCCTATTTCTCTGGCACCAAGCTGCAATGGCTGCTGGATAACACCCCTGGCGCGCGGGCGCGGGCCGAGCGCGGTGAATTGGCGTTTGGCACCGTAGATTCTTGGCTGGTGTGGAAGCTCACTGGCGGGCGTGTGCATGTGACCGACGCCAGCAACGCCTCGCGCACGCTTTTGTTCAACATTCACACACTGGCTTGGGACGCCGACCTGCTGAAGATTTTCAACATTCCCGAAAGTGTGTTGCCACAAGTGGTGGCCTCCAGCGGGGTGTTGGGCGAGACCGACGACGTGTTGTTTGGCGCGCCCATCGAGATCGCCGGCATTGCGGGAGACCAGCAGGCTGCCACATTTGGCCAGGCTTGTTTTGCGCCGGGCATGGCCAAAAACACCTACGGCACGGGCTGTTTCATGTTGATGAACACGGGCACCACCGCCGTGGCCAGC
>JANOYE010000344.1:0-4700 GCA_031428695.1 Rhodoferax sp.
ACGCGCTGGCGCGAAGCAACGGCATGACGCCCACGCAGATGGCGCTCGCCTTCTGCTATACCCGCTGGCACGTGGCCAGCACCATCATCGGCGTCACCACGGTGGCGCAGCTGGATGAAAACCTGGATGCCTGGGGCACCATCTTGTCGCCAGAAGTTCTGGCCGAGATCGACAAAATCCGCTGGACGCACCGGGATCCGGCGCAGTAAGGCGAAGCTGGGCTGATAAACGCTCTCATTCCATTTCTAAATCATTCGTGCAGGTCGTTGCGGCTCCTAGCCGTGCCACAGCACTGTCTTCATCGCCACGCCCACTTCACAAATGATTTAGAAATGGAATCAGGCGCTTGCTGCCAGCCAGCGCACTTTGGGCAGGCCTTTGAAGTCTCCGTCCTGCGTCCAAAGGGTGGCGTTGAATTCCAATGTCGCCGCGTAAATGATGCTGTCGGCCATAGGCAGTTTGTGGCGCATGGCCAGCCCACAGGCGGCTGAAGCGCGGTCTGCCGTCAAATCGACCACGGGAAACCGCCGCATGTGTTGTTCCACCTGGTTGGCGACGGCTTCGCTGCCGAACTGCAGGGTGCGTTTGCGCACCTCAAACAGGGTGATGGCCGGAACCACCAGGTCGCCCGCCTCAATGATTTCCAGAAAAGCGGCGGCGTTGCGCGACTGGCTGACCACCGCCAACCAGCCGCTGGAGTCCAGGATATTCACGCCCTGCGCGCGCCATCAATAACGGTCGTCATCGCGCGGCACATCGATGGGCATGCCTTTGATGAGCCCAAGCAGGGCGGAAGGGGGCTCTTGCGGCACCAGTTCGATGCGGTCTTTCTTGATCCGCACTTCAAGTCCCCGGCCCGCCTGCAGGCCCAGCGCCTTGCGCGCCTCAGCAGGTATGGTGATCTGGAATTTGGATGACAGAGTTGCGGTCACGGTCACGGTCATGGTCATGGTTGGCTCCAAAATGTAAAGCGAACACTGATGTAAAGCAATTGACATTGTAAAGCAAATTGGATGCCTTGGGTGAAGCTGGTTGTGGGCTTTCAGGTGCGTATAGACCTGCGCGGGCTGCGCCGCTTGCCCGGCGCACGTTGCCGCAACCCGTCGGCCTATTTGCCTTTTACGCCAATTGTTAATATGGATATCAACAATTAACGTTGCACCTGAGAAAATTTGATTAAAATAGCCTCTAAGTCACGTAAAATGTACGTAGTATGCTATTAATAATATAGCAATTTGAGAAACGTCAATCGGTTCGACTCAGCTCTTTTCGGACGCTATTTCCCCGATCCGCTGCCACCACCACCGCCTCCCGAACCTCCCCCGCCAGAGCTGCCACCACCAGACGTGCCACCGCCCGAGCTGCCGCTTCCCGAACTGCCGCCGCCCGAGCTGCCGCTGCCTGAGCTGCTGCTCCCCGAACTCCCGCTCCCCGAACTCCCGCTGTTAGAACCACTGTTTCCTTTGCCGCTATTGCCATTGCTGGCGCCTTTGCCACTGCTGCTGCCTCGGCCACTGGCGCCGCCGCTGCCGGGCGAGTGGCTGAATTCAAGCCGCTCCACGATGATGCGTTGGTCGGGCCCGACGCGGCCATTGATTTGCACGCGGCGGTTCACGGCCAGTTCGGCTTGGGTTCCGCCCACAATCTGCACCTGCTCAGTCAGCTGTAGCGGTTCGAACCCCAGGCTGATCTCGCGCGGCCCGAGCCGGTGGATAAAACCTTCAAGCACCACTTGGTCCACGCGGCCAAGGGTTGAGCGTGTGGGTTGCGCCACCAGTTGCCCGGCCTGTAAAACTTGGCCATTCCACGTGCCACTGGCCCACACTTCTTGCCCGACTTGCAGACCGGCGGAACCGAGCGATCTGGCCGATCCTGCTGATCCTGCTGATCCCCCGATCACATCTAGCTGAATCGTGGTGTCGCCCACCTTCACGGTGTTGCCGGTTATCGCCGTGAGCGGCCCGCGCACCTGGGCCTGCGCATCTGCGGGCGGAGTTGCCGCCTGAACCTTCGAGGCGACGATTTCTCCGCCTGCCAGGCGGTGCCCGCTGACCCGCACCCAGTCACCCGCGCGCAGGCCGGCCAGGTCGCCGGGACGCTGCGCGGTGGCCTTTTGGCCGAGCACCACAAGCTGGCCGGTGCTGGCGTTCACAGCCGCCAAGGGGCCGACCAGCGCGTGAATCACCGTGATGGCGCGCGCCTTGGCTCGGGCGGCACTGCCGGTTGTCGTCAAAGACACCACCTGGCCCACCGCCAACCTGCTGGCCGACGCGGGCAAGCCGTTGTCCCACACGGGCGTGCTGGGGTCGTATTGAACTTCCAGGCCGTTGACGCAGATGCTGGCAAACCCGGTGATCACACCGACGATGCCGGTGCCACCAATGCCGCCGTCGCCAAACACGGGCTTGGCCGCCATGATGCCGGTGCCGCCGATGCCGCCCCTTCCGTCAGTTCCCCCGGTGCCGCCCGTACCGCCCGAGTCAACGCCAGCTCGGGAGATTCCGCTGCCGCCGGTGCCACCGGATTCCACGCCAGCTCGGGGCGCGCCTGTGCCGCCAATGCCACCGGCGCCGCCACCGCTGGGGTTGGTCAACGAGGCCTGGTTGTCGCACAGGTTTTGGCGTTGCACCGGCGTGGGCGCCGATATGCAGGAGATCAGAAAAAGGCTGAGCAGCGCAGTGGCGCAAGCCCATGGCCTCAGGCGCAGCGAAGCACTTCCGCCAAACAGGCCCCTAAGGAGGTGTGTCATGCGTCGTTCTCACGGTTTCCACGGTGCTTGCTGCGTCGGTGGCGCTGGTGGGTTTGGCGGGGTTGGCGGGTTTTGCAGCGGGTGGTTCGTCAGCCGCTGCATAAAAATAGATGCCGAACGTCATGCGTTGCGTGGGCGCACTGGGCGCATCTGGCGGGCCTGGCGGGGCTGGCGGGTCTGCCGCAGCGCCCTTCTCAACCGCGTCGATGGCCGTTTTGTTCACTGCGAGCAGCGCCTGCATGCCCAACGCTTGCGCCTGTTCAGCCAGTCGTTGGATGGCGTCGGCGTTCAGGCCGTTGTATTGAACGCTTCGCTCCATGAAGGGCGGCTCCAGCCCGGCGAGGTTGTGCGCGGCGGCGGCGGCGTGGTCGTGCAGGTTGTGGCCAAAATAGTAGGCCTTTTCGTCAAAACCCTTGGCTGGCACGAAGGCTTGGGTGTTGAGGCAAACACGGCGCTCCGCGTCCAGCTGCACCACCCCCAAGCGCAGCCATTCGTCCAGCACGGCCCGGGAGCGGATGTCGCTGTTCACACCCGCCACCAGGCCTTCAAACGACTGCGCGCCGCCTTCGCTGGCGTAACGCGGCAGCGGCAGCGGCTGGCCGTGTTCGTCCAGGTAGGCCGGCTGCCCTTGCCATTGCGCCACCAGCTGCGCCCCCAGCGGCACCACGGCAGGCATGTTTTCGCCCTCGGCGGGCACGGCATGGCGCAGGCGGAAAACGTCTTTGCGGTGCACGCCGGTGAGCAGGGAGACGCGGCTGTCGGTGGTCTCTTTGGCGGTCAATTGAAAGTCTTTCACGGCCACTTCCACCATGAGCGACTTGAGCAGCTCTGACAAATACCCAAAAGTGATGCCGCGCGCCAGCATCAGGTGAACCAGCGGGCGCAAGACTTTGCGCAGGGCCGTCACAAAGACCGGCGACGGCGTGGCTTGGGTGGAATCGGGCAAAGGCATGGCGGTGGGCGGCAGTGATGGGCGACGGTGGGGGCGCAATTTTTCGTGTGGTCTGTGGCTTGTTTATAGGTGGCTTGAGAGGCAAAGGGTCGATGCGTTGCAGTTTAACACAATTTTGCGGGAAAATTTCACACAAATACTTGACGAGGGATTATTTCCCGCATAAACTAGCATCATACGTGGGAAATAATCACACGTATAAGTGGACTTTTCTTTCTTTACCTTCAGGAGTATTAACATGACGACCTTCAAAAAAACCTTGCTTTGCACAGTCTCGGTGTTGGCGCTGAGCATGATGGTGACACCGCTTTATGCCCGCGGTGGCGGTGGCGGCGGCGGCGGGGGTGGTGGTTCTGGCGCTGGCTCGGGTGGCGGTTCCAGCGCCGGCGCGAGTTCCAGCTCCAGCGGTTCCAGCCCCAGCTCAAGTTCAGCCGCCACGTCGAGCGGCAATTCCGCCGGCTCCAACAGCTCGGGTCACGGCTCGGGTCACAGTGCTGGAAACAGCGCAGGGCACACGTCAGGCCAGCACGCTGCGGGCCACGAAGCCAACCACACGGCCGGGCATGAAGCCAACCATGCTGGTGGCCGCGAAGCCAACAATGGCGTGGGCCACGAAGCCAACCACGGCATCGGCCACAAATAAGCCGAATCAACGTCACACCAAGGAAAACGTGGACTGCCCCCGGTGCAAAGAGGCCCTTCTCGCCATGTTTTGGTGATCAAAAGGTCTTGCGCCGGGGGTGGCGCAAGGCGCGTGGAAAAATACGCACCATGTCCAAGAAAGACCACGTCTCTGAAACGCCGGCAACCGCATTCCTCAAAGCCCATCAGGTTGAGTTCACCGAACATCCTTACGAGTACCTGGAGCACGGCGGCGCGCAACACAGTGCCGAGGTGCTGGGTTGGGACCCGTTCCACGTGGTCAAGACGCTGGTGATGCAAGACCAAGACGCCAAGCCTCTGATCGTGCTGATGCACGGCAACCGCAAGGTGTCAACG
>JANOYE010000345.1:0-6110 GCA_031428695.1 Rhodoferax sp.
TAACGGCCAAGGCAAGATAGTTCTGGGAGTTATGCCTATTTGGTGTATCCCAAAAAGAATATTAAAAATAGCAATGCCCGCTGTTGCCAGGATGATGCCCCCCCACAGCCACACCCTGATCGACGGATACCAGGAAGGCGCTTTTGCACGGGCCGTGTCAGCAGAAGGCTTTGGGCTAAACAACGCATATAAAAACCGGCCCAGCATTGCCCCCATGCTCCCGGCCATTGCAATCCACAGCACCTGATTCCAGGCATCGGGGGAGCTATTGAAGCTCCCCACGGGTTCACCAAAAGGAAAGTATCCGAAAAGCAGAAAGTTGGCAGTAAGTTTGAACCAGAAACCCAACCAAAGGAAAATGACCAGGAAAAGATAGCCGTAGCTCACCTGCCGGTAGACGCCGCTGAGCAGCATGGCTAACGACGTGATGGAGAAAACCGTGTAGACAAGTCTGGATCCAGCGAAGTTGAGCAGCCCGGCGAAAAAGAGCATGAGCCAAAGCAGGCCCAGCACAATTTTCAGCTTGTGTTGCCACAACCAGCCCGGATGATTGCTCATTG
The DNA here is from genome assembly GCA_031428695.1 of Rhodoferax sp. GTDB lineage: Bacteria > Pseudomonadota > Gammaproteobacteria > Burkholderiales > Burkholderiaceae_C > JANYCG01. The sequence goes on from JANOYE010000345.1 coordinate 561, forward strand.
CCGGCTGCTGGCGGCTTCGCCGAATATGTTCATCAGCGAGTCGTGGTATTTTGCGCCCTCTGCACTGCGAATGAACAACCGGCCTTTCTCGCGCATTTGCTCAATCTCACCCGATGGCATTTTTTCAAGCGCGCCATATATCGCTTGCCATGACGAAAACTTTCGGCAATCAATATAAACATCTTTCGGGATTAAATCTTCGATGTCAGGTGCGCCCAGATACAGCGGCACCGTTCCCGTATACAGGCAATCGAATATTTTTTCAGTGACGTAGCCTTTCATGGCCATGTTCTCGAAACACAGGCTGAATTTGTACTGGCTTAAGACCTCATATTTCGACGCACAGGCCCCCTTGTAAATGGACATCAGGGTTTTCCTGTGTTTCCAGTAAGGCCGCCACATGGATGCGCGCGACCACCACCTGGCCCAGCCGCGCCCATACAGGTCGACGATACCAAGCGGGGCCAGGCCGGCCATCGCTTCAATCCGTTTGCTGTAGAGTTCGTTCGGTACTTTGCGCGGTATGTGATTGCCATTGATCACGACGATGCGATCAAGGCGTTCAGTGCGTTCCCAGTAGTGCTTGATGACTTCATCGCGCGGTTGCGGCCAATACAGCTGTCGAAGTCTGGAGGCATCAACACCCTCCAAGCTGTAGCCATCTCCTGTGGTGTTATGAACATACACAGCTTCAAAAGCTGCGGTCAGCTCTGGCAAAGCCTTATAGAGGCGTGGATCTACCACTGGTGGCTCGAAAATGACAAAGACCTTCAAGCACACGTCAGCCCGTTCAAGCAGCGCCTTGTAGTTGTCTAGAACGCCGAGCGAATAATAGTTGCTGACAGCCTCACTCCCTGGCGCTCTCATGAGGTAGTCCGCAGTCCGCAGCTCTTTGCCTGCGTCTCTGTAGGCCTGGCGCACGCGTGCATAGGGAACGAGGGAGTCGTCCCGGTTGAGGATGGCATTGGAAGTGTCGAACAGCCTGTCGTCGTAGTAGGCCGGCGAAGGTGGGTCGACATAGGTCGTATCGGAAGCGCAATCAGAAATCACTTGTTGGTCATCCTCTTCATATGAATCAATGATGCCTTGGCAAGGCGATGGCATCGCAGCGAGAGCATCATTTTCAGATACAGGCCCAGCGCCAGCACTGCCCGGCCGCGCCGCGTCTGCCAGGCGGCCTTCAGCGCACTCATTGAAAAAATGTTGGTACACAATGTCGCTGCCTGTTCAGGCTGGTCCTGCAGCAGCGCGTTGACGGCTCGCATCACTTGGTCCCTGCGCTCCAGGCGCTGGTAATTGATCAGGTCGTCCGCAGTCAGCAGGCTGCGGACGTCTGCTTGGGCCAGATAGTGATCGACGACCCTGAAAAAAGCGGCGCGACCGGTATCGATGCGCACATTAGCCGACCACTGGCTCCGGCTGATCCGGTAGCGCATGGTTGCTTGTGGAATGATGCCGACCGGACCGCGCTGCAGCATCCTAAGCCACACGTCGAGGTCGGCGCTTGAGCCAAATAACTCGCCGCGCCACGACTTGATGTCGTCCTGGTAGACGCTTGTCAGCGCCAATACGCTGGGGCAGATCAGGAAGTTGGAATGCTCCAAAATGGCCTTGAACACCTCTGGAAAATAATGCAGAGGCCCGCCCGCAGCAAGATTTTTCGGCTGGCGAATCGCTCCGATGGGCAGGTCATGCTCGTCGATCAGCAGTGCTTCTGTGAACACGGCGCGGGCCTGCGGGTATTGTTCGAGAAACGCCACCTGGGCAGCTACCATTTCCGGCTCGTAGATGTCGTCAGCGTGGTAGATAGCCGTGTACTTGCCTTTGGCGAGCGCTATGCAGCGGTTGAAATTTCCTTCACCGCCCGCATTGACAGAGTTGCGGAACAGAGTGATCCGTTCATCGGCGAACCCCTCCACGATAGACACGGTGTTGTCGCTGGAGCTGTTGTCGACGATATGGACCAAAATGTTTTTGTATGTCTGACCCAACACCGAACGCATTGTTGCCGCGATTGTTTTTTCGGCGTTATGAGTTGGAAGGCAGATGCAGACCACCGGTGTGATACTAGACATTAACAAGTCCCATGCGTTCAAACACGCGCGCAAAACGTTTTTGAAATGTGTGGTCAGCGAGGGTTCGCTGATGCCCCGCACGGGCTACAGACTCCCTCAAAGCATCGTCCGCCAGATAGAGTTTGACTTTTTGAAGCAGATCGTCCGGGTCCAGATACACGCCAATCTCGGCGCCGATCTCATAGTGTTTTTCCAGCCCCTCCACATAATAAGAAAGCTGGAAACCGCCAGAGCCATTGATTTCGAAATGCCGGGCCTTGAGCTGCTCAACAGACTTTGGCGAGCGAATTCGGTTGATCAACCCTCTGGGGGATGCGAGCAGATAACGCGCATCCCAGGACGCTGAATTGGACATATTTAGATTAATCCGGCTTTCATTGAACAGCGCCACCATTTGCTCGTGGGAAACGATGCCGCCAGGCCAGCGATAGCCAACGGCTTTGACGGCGAACCCTTCCTTGTGCAAGCGTTTGATCAGCCATTCGCGGTAAGGATGCCACGCCCCCACAAACGACACGTCGTATTGTTTCGGTGAACCTGTCTCGCGATAAAGCTTTTCGTTGCAGCCAAACGGGAAGTGAATGGCATTGGGTAGCCCTAAAACCGCGTACTTCCTTTCGCCATAGACATCCGGGGTGGTAAAAAAATCAAAATGGCGGGCCCAGAACTGCGAGAACTCCACGCGCCAGGTGTCATCATGAAAGAAGCACAAGGTGCGGGTGTGCTGGCGTACTTGGCTCACCGTGTCGGGGTCGAGCTGGTCGGTGTAGAGCGAGAACATGGCCAAATCCGGCTTTGAAGACTGCGCCAGTGCCAGCAATTGATGGTTCATCTCGCTTTTGCTCAGGCGCTTGAGCTCGGCCATGTAATCAAACAAAGTCACCTCGTGGCCGAGATCCTTCAGGCTCTGGTAAAAGTTGTAGTACTCATAGGAGCGTCCACGTGAGGGATCGCCATAGTCATACTCCATGCAAGCAAGCAGAATTTTCATAAGACCTTGTCATGCCTTGGTAAAAACGGATAAAGCAGCCAGTAAAACATGGGCAGGAAAGCCAGGCCGGTGGCCACTATCAGAATTCCCGCACTGATCAGGCTTTCAGTGCCCCCCAGCATCCAACGGCCTGCGGTGGCAATCAACAAAAGCACCAAGCCCATGGCGGCTCCCTTCAGGAGAAGCCGGAAAGGAAGCTTCATTTCAAGCACCACGATCATCATGTAGTGCATGGCCACCACCATGCCAATACCCGCGAGCGAACGGGCCAAACCAACCCCGTGCGCGCCCATTGCGGGCGCAAGGACCCAGATGAGTGCAATACAGATAACCGCGCCCAACAAATTGGGCAGCAGCAGCAGACGGGTTTTCATTTTTGCGTGAGCAGACATGCTGTAAACACCAGCAAGCACCCTGGCCCCTTCAGCCAGAACGCCCCAAACCACAAATTGTGATGCGGACTGGTACGCCGGGCCCACCATGAAACGCGTCAGCTCTGGTGCCAGACCGATCAGAAAAAAGGTCACGAGCACCAGCGAGGGCAGGATAGCTCCCGCGTAACGGTTCCAGGCCGCGGACTGTTCCTCAATTGTGCTGGTGCTCACGCGCTTGTAAAAGCGCGGCTGGAAATAGGTCGTTAGCACAGACTCGAAAGCAGCCATCAGACCCGCGCTGATGCCATAGCCCGCGACAAACAGTCCGAGCGCGATCAGTCCGAGCGAGTCAGCGACAAAAAACCGGTAACCTTGAGTCTGTAGCCAGTTGAACCCAACCGAGATCGCAACAGGCCAGGCGAAGTCGAAAAGTGTTTTTAGATGTGACTTTGACAGCTTTTCTGCTGGCGTCTCGGGCTGCAGTTTTTCGAAAAATAGCTTCACCCCAATAATCGCCAGCACGGTCTGGCCGATCAGCAGGCCGAGTAGCCAGTATTCGGCGATGGGTGAAAAGTACTCTACGAGCGCGTATGAACTCGCCAGGCCGAAACCTATGGTCGCCAGGGTCAGTACGATGAACCGGCCGCGTAGCTCTAGCAGATTGAGTGAAGGAATGGCTGTCTGGTTGATGGTGTTGAACAGCAACGAGCCGCAAACCAGCAGCAGCAGCCAGAGGGTATCAAACCGAAAGCCGAACGCGTGAATTTTGTTGAAAATTGCCAGAGTTAACGCCGCAATCATGCAAACGCCAAACAGATAGAGCCAATGCAGCTTGAGGTAGTGTTTTGCACGACCCTGCGCGTCCCAAGCGTGAAACCGCCGGTTGATGAACATGCCAACGGGGTTCACGAGGAACAGGGCAAAAAAAGCAGTTGCGGCCGTGATGAGCGACAACCTGCCCATTTCGCTGGGAGGTAGGTAAGTTGTGGCGACCCGCATCACCAGCAAAAGCAGTATGAATTGGGCCGCCCGACCAAAGATGATGACTAACAATATTTATGCCCGGTCGTTGCGCGCGTGCAGGGGGTGGCGGGAGGTAGGCGCAGGTCGGGCGGGCTGTTTCTGGAACACTAGCGCATGGTCAACGATATGCAAAAATTCTGCGGCGATCGGTGTCCGACTGTGTTTCCAGTATTTTCCAGGATCGGTTTCGCTATAGTAGTCGGCAATCAGCGTATAACCATGAGCAAGCATAAGGTCCGACAGGGCCTTGACGCTGATCAGCACGACGGGAATGCGGCCGCAAAAACCTTTGACGGTGCTGACGTTTTGAATCGTGTACGCGATCGGCAGGCCATCGGCCTGTGCCGGATGGCGCGATACGACGATGAATTTGGCACCGCTACTGCACAGCATGGCGACTACCGCCTCGTGGTCCAGGCAGTAATGCAGCGTACTGGCAACATTGAGGAGATGGACGGTGCCGGCCGCTTTGATCGCGCGGTCGAAGTCGGGTTCAAACCGCACCCCCTCTGTGCCGAAAAGGGCTTTGCCAGAAATGCAGTTTTTCTCGTTGTCGACGACTACAAAATCGCCAGTCCGCCGGGCCTTGTTCTGAGCTTTAAGCGCCGGCCAATACATGCCGACCCCGCCGCCGAAATCGATAATCGTCCACGGCGCTTCGTCATGCACCTCCGGCAGCATCGAGCCGATCAGCGACAAGCACATTTCATGCATATCCTGGTAACTCGCGCCGCCCCTGCGCGATTCGGCGCGCGGGCCGACATAAGAAATCCAGTTTGGGTGCGCAAATGGGTTTTCCTCAATGCGAGGTAAGGCGACCAGGCTGTAATAAATCCCGTCAAAGATCGGGATGCCGATTTTTGCGCGCTGGTACGCCTTCCTGAGGGCAGAAAAAATGATAGGAGGAGTCAGTTCCTGTAAAAGCTTTTTAAGCATATGGACTGTCCTTATTCAGGTCGTGCCTGGCTGGTTGCGGTCACCGCTGGGACCTCTGAAACGTCAAGATGGCGCAGCGGCGAACCGTCCTCTTCATAGATCAGCGCCGAAATATCGACCTCGCAGTTGTAATTGGGACCAACCTCATCAA
>JANOYE010000346.1:0-6372 GCA_031428695.1 Rhodoferax sp.
CAACTGGTAATGCACGATTTTTGGGTCGCGCGCGATGATGTCGGCGCACTGCTCTTTGCTCACGGTGGGATTCTTAAAGAAGCTGCCAGCGTTGCCGAGCACGGCCGGGTCGGGCAATTTGGCGCGTCGGATCTCGCACACCCAGTCGAAGATGTGTTGGGCGGTGGGCGCAGCTATTTTTGCCGCCGCTTGCTTTTTCTCCAGATCGGCGTAGCCCAGCACCGCTTTCCACGGCTTGGGCAGGCTGAATCGCACGTGGGTGATCATGGCCCGGCCGCTTAGCCCCATGCCTTGCCCCATGCCTTGCTCCATGCCAAGCCCCGTGCCTTCCCGCGTTCCTTTGGCCTGCGAGTCGTCCGGCGGCGCGTGTTTGAAGACCGAATCGCGGTAACCAAAGCCGCACTGCGCGGCGTTCAGGGTGAAACTTCGGCCCGTTTGCAGATCCACCGCGTCAAGCGACTCAAAACGGTCTTGCAGCTCGACGCCGTAAGCGCCAATGTTTTGCACTGGCGCGCCGCCCACGGTGCCCGGGATCAGCGCCAGGTTTTCCAGGCCCGGCCAGCCTTGGGCGAGTGTCCAGGCGACGAAATCATGCCAATTTTCACCGGCGCCGGCCTCCGCCACCCAGGCTTTGGGCGTCTCCTGCACCAGGCGTTTGCCCAGGAGTTCGACTTTGAGCACCAGTTGCTTCACGTCGCCCGTCAACACCAGGTTGCTGCCGCCGCCCAGAATAAACTTGGGCTGGTCATGCCACTCGGCGCTTGAAATCAGCTCCCGCAACACCGCCAGGCGGCCCACGCGCAGGAGTGAAAGGGCCTTGGCCACAATGTGGAAACTGTTGTAAGGCTGTAACTGAACATTTTTCTCGACTAACATTGCTTCATTGTCGCCTTGACTGCCCCCAGTGCGCCGCCGGCGCGCTGTTGACACTGTCTGGTTTTTGTTGTTTGGAGCCCAAATTGCCTTCTTTTGATACCGTCTGCGAGGCCAATCTGGTTGAGGTGAAAAACGCTGTGGAAAACACCGCGAAAGAAATTGGCACGCGCTTCGATTTCAAGGGCACTGCGGCGGCGATTGAATTGAAAGAAAAAGACATCACCCTGATCGGCGACGCCGAATTCCAGCTCGGGCAGGTGGAAGACATCTTGCGCAACAAGCTCACCAAACGCAGCGTTGACGTGCGCTTTCTCGACAAAGGCGACGTGCAGAAGATGGGCGGCGACAAGGTCAAGCAGGTGATCAAAGTGCGCAATGGCATTGAAACTGACGTGTCGAAAAAAATCCAACGCCTGATCAAAGACAGCAAGATCAAAGTGCAGGCCGCGATTCAGGGCGACGCGGTGCGTGTCACCGGCGCCAAGCGCGACGACTTGCAAGCGGCGATGGCGCTGATCCGCAAGGAAATCGCCGACTTGCCGCTCTCGTTCAACAATTTTCGCGACTGATGTCCACACGGACCCTTCAACGGGCGTTTGGCGGCTTGATGGCCGGGTTGCTGCTGTGCGGCGTGGCTGCGGCGCAGTCTGGAGCTCAGTCGGTCTCGCTGGCCGGCATGCTTGGCGGCAAGGCCCTTTTGGTGGTCAACGGCAGCGCGCCCAAGGCGGTGGCGGTGGGTGAGAGCCATCAGGGGGTGAAGGTGTTGCAGGCGCAGGGCGAGCAGGCGCTGGTGGACATCGGCGGCGTCAAGCAAACCCTGCGCATGGGCGACGTGCCGGTGAACGCGGCGGGCGGCGCGCCCGGCCCCGGCAGCAGCGGGCGAATCGTGTTGCCGGCGGGCAGCGGTGGGCATTTCTCCGCGCAAGGCCTCATCAATGGCCGCCCGGTGACGATGCTGGTAGACACCGGCGCCACAGCGGTGGCCATCAGCGTGAGTGACGCCGACCGCATCGGCCTGAACTACAAGGGCGGCAAGCAGGTCGGGGTGACCACCGCCAATGGCACGACTGGCGGTTGGCTCGTCAAACTCAGCTCGGTGCGGCTGGGCGACGTCGATGTGTACGACGTAGACGCCATCGTCACGCCAGCGGCCATGCCTTTCGTGTTGCTGGGCAACAGCTTTTTGACGCGTTTCCAGATGAACCGCAACAACGACCAGCTGATTCTGGTCAAGAGATTCTGAGCCTGGCCCATGAGTGTCAACGTCACCGTCCAGAGCGAAACCGAGTACGAAGACCTGCTGAGCCTGTGGTCTGACCTGGAGGCCGGCCTGGGCGTGGTGCTGAGCAACCCGAGCCAAGTGCAGGAATTCGAGCAACGCGTTGGCCAATATGACCGCTGGATGCAGGCGCTCTTGAAACGCGACCCGGACATCGGCCTGTACCTTTTGTTCCAGCTGGCCACCAATTCCCCAGTGGGTTACAGCGCCTCCCACGCCCTGGTGAGCGCCGTGTTGTGCCACTTGCTGGCGGTGGATTTGAAGCTGGCCGACGTCGAGCGCACCAGCCTGGTCGGCGCCGCGTTGACGATGAACATCGGCATGACCCAGTTGCAGGACGAGCTGGCCGGCCAAGCCGACCGCCCCAATGTGAAACAGCTTGAGTTGATCCGCAGCCACTCCGCCAAAGGCAGCCTGATGCTGGCGAACCTGGGCATCGACAACGGGTTGTGGCTCGATGTGGTTTCGCTGCACCACGACGACCGCACTGACCAAGGCGATTTGCACACGGTGTTGCCAAACTTCCGCTTGGCGCGCATTTTGCGTATCGTTGACCGTTACGCCGCCATGATCAGCCCGCGCCATTCACGCACCGGGCGCAGCACGGCCGATTCGATCCGCTCCATTTTGGGCAACAACAAACAGACCATCGACGAAGTGGGGCACGCGCTGATCCGTGTGGTCGGCCTGTACCCGCCGGGCACCTACGTGCGGCTGGAAAACAGCGCCATCGCCGTGGTGATGCGCCGCTCTAGCGTCTCTAACCTGCCGCACGTGGCCATCGTCATTGATGGCGTGGGCGACCTGGTGGCGCAACCGCGCCTGCACCGAACTTCAGTCAGCGAGCCGCGCATCCAGGGGGCTTTGGCGGCGTCTGCAGTGCGCCTGCAACTCAACCACCATCTGGTGCTTCAGCTGAGCGCGCATGCGGCGCTGCAAAGCTGATTGCACTTCCAAATCGCTCTGACAGGGCGTTGCGCCTCCTTGCCGTGCTGGAGCGCTGTCTGCGCCGGCGCGCCTACTCTCAAAGCGATTTGAAAGCGCCATGGCCCCGCACCCCAAGTGGCGCTGTAGTCACTTCGCTTTTCTGCTTCCCAACTTCGATTCCGTGCCTTTGACGAGCCGTGAAATATTCAGCGCGTGGCGCCATACCACCAGCACCGTCATCACACAAATCGCCAGCAGCATCGACTTGTTGTAATACCAGGCCAGGCCATCGCCAAACAGGTAATACACCGGCGCAAAGACTGCCGCCACCAATGAGGCAAGCGAAGCGTACCGCATGAAAAACGCGACGATGCACCACGAGGCCGCCACCGCCAGGCCGAGCATCCAATTGAAAGCCAGCAACACGCCCAGTGCAGTGGCCACACCCTTGCCGCCTTGGAAGCGAAAAAAAGCCGGGAACAAATGGCCCAGAAACGCCGCCAGCCCGACCATCGCCATCGTGCCCTCTTCCAGGCCATAGGGCTTGCCAAACCACTTCACCAGCATCACCGGCAGCCAAGCCTTGAGGGCGTCCAGCAGCAAAGTGGCCAGCGCCGCCGATTTGGAGCCGGAACGCAACACGTTGGTGGCGCCGGGGCTCATGCTGCCGTAGGTGCGCGGGTCGTTCAGGCCCATCAGGCGGCTGACGATCACCGCAAAGGACAACGAGCCGGCCAAATATCCAAACACAACAGCCAGCCAGGGTAAAAACGGTTTGAGGGTGTCCAATGGGGTCTCCTGAGAAAATGCGCGAATCCGTTCAAATCAGACCGCAACTTTAACGCCTATGCCTGCCTCGCCCCCGGCTGCCCACGCTGCGCCGCACACCCCGCTTCACGGCCAGCATCACGCCGTGCCTGACCAGCACGGCGTGAACCTCTTCACCAGCGACCCGCAACTCAAAGCCCTGCTGCAAATCTACCTGCCGCATGATCTGCTGCAGCACTTGCTGCCGCACCTGCACCAGCTGGGCGGCCTGGCCGGCGGCGCGCTGGACAGCCTTGCCCACACTGCCGACCACCACCCGCCGGTGCTGGAACACCGCACCCGCGCGGGGCTCGATGTGCAGCGTGTCGTCAAACACCCAGCCTATGTTGAACTGGAACGCGTCGCCTTCAGCCAATTTGGCCTGGCTGCGTTGTCGCACCGGGGCGGCGTGCTGGGTTGGCCCGCGCCGATGCCGCCCGCCGCCAAATACGCGCTGACCTACCTGTATGTGCAGGCCGAGTTTGGTGTGTGTTGCCCCTTGTCGATGACGGATTCGCTCACCCGCACGCTGCGCAAATTCGCTTCGCCTGAACTGGTGCAGCGCTTTTTGCCGCAGCTCACGTCCACTGATTTCGATGCGCTCTACCAAGGCGCGATGTTCATGACCGAACAAGGCGCGGGCTCTGACGTGGCGGCGACCGAAACCCGGGCCGTGCCGCTCGCCGTTGAGGCTGAAGACCGTGACGGCAGCTGGCAGCTCTTTGGCGACAAATGGTTCTGCTCCAACCCCGACGCCGACCTGGCCATGGTGCTGGCGCGGCCTGAAAGCCGCGGTGACAGTGGCGGTGGCAGTTCCCAACCCGGCATCAAAGGCCTCTCACTCTTTCTGTTGCCCAAACGCCTGGCCGACGGCGCGCCGAATGCCTTGCGCATCGTGCGCCTCAAAGACAAACTCGGCACCCGTTCGATGGCCAGTGGCGAGATCACACTGAACGGTGCACGCGCCTGGCTGGTCGGCGAGCCAGGGCGCGGCTTTGTGCAGATGGCCGACATGATCAACAACTCGCGCCTCAGCAACGGCGTGCGCGCCGCCGGGCTGATGCGCCGGGCCGTGTCGGAAGCGATGTTCATCGCCAGCGAACGGCAGGCCTTCGGCAAACGCCTGATCGACCTGCCACTCATGCGCCGCCAGTTGTTAAAAATGACCTTGCCCATGGAGCAGGCGCGCAGCATGGTGTTTCAGGCCGCAGCCGCGCTCCAAGGTTCGGATACAGGCTCGGACGACGGCAAAGCCGCTGCCTACCCGCTGGTGCGCATCCTCACGCCGCTCATCAAGTTCCGCGCCTGCCGCGACGCCCGCAAGGTGACCGGCGACGCCATGGAAGTGCGCGGCGGCTGTGGTTACATCGAAGACTGGGCCGACGCGCGCCTGCTGCGCGACGCACACCTGGGCTCAATTTGGGAGGGCACCAGCAACATCGTGGCGCTGGACGTGTTGCGCGCCATCACGCGCGAAGCTTCGTTGCCGGTGTTGCAGGCGCATCTGGAAGGCCTGCTTGCGCAAACACCAATGCACGCGTCAGCCCGTGAGGTGTTCACCAGGACGCTGGCGCGTGTGTGCACGTTCGCCGCGCAGGTGGCCGGCCAAGGTGCAGCGGGCGAAGCACAGGCCCGCACCACCGCGTCAGCGCTCTACCACTTGACCAGCAGCATTGCGATGGCCTGGGAAGCCGGCCAAAGCCATTCCGCCCGGCGCATGATGTTGGCGCAAGGTGTGTTGTTGCACCGATTGCTGCCACGCGACCCACTGGCCGAGTCAACGCTGCCTGACGTGATGTTCACGTTGCTGGATGCGTCGTTTGATGCGTCCAGTGCGCCAGTGGACAGTGTGAATTTGTTTTGAATGGCCTCGGTGATGGGTTTCAGTTGCTACTATTTATATAGCAATATACGCACATTATTCGTGACTTGGAGGCTGGAAAACCTTATAAGTCCGCTGCACCGGCTCGGAAACCGGATTTTGTTAATATGGGTGTTAACTACTTCCTGAGCCTGGCCGAATTTCAACCCCGGTCAAGGCGAACCGGGAAGGGAATTCCGGAGCCCTTGGCAATCCTTCATTCCACCAACGCGCATTGCACCAGCTGCGCATTCAGCAGCGTCACACACACCTTCGGGTCAATGCCCACCAGGTAGCCGCGCCGCCCGCCGTTGATCAGAATTTTTGGCAAATCCAGAATGCTGGATTCCACATACACCGGCATAAAGCGCCGCGTGCCAAAGGGCGAGGTGCCGCCCACCAGATAGCCGCTGTGGCGGTTGGCTGCGTCGGGTGTGCAAGGCGCCACTGACTTTGCGCCGATCTGCCTCGCCAGGTTTTTCGTTGACACCTTGCGGTTGCCGTGCATCAGCACGATCAGAGGCTTGGCGTCTTGGTCTTGCATCACCAGCGTCTTGACCACGTGGAACGGGTCCCAACCCAGCACCTCGGCACTGTGTTGCGCGCCGCCGTGCTCCAGGTA
>JANOYE010000347.1:0-3252 GCA_031428695.1 Rhodoferax sp.
GCCCGACGACGACCGCTCGCCGCAAGACCGCGAACGGGCTGCCGACCAACGCCAGAAACAGGCGACGCTGAACGAGGTGCTGGAAAAGGCTGGTGAAGCGTACAAAGCGCATCTGAAAGACTCGCCCCGCGCCGTGAATTATTTCAAAGGGCGCGGCGTGAGCGGCGAGATCGCCCAGCAATTCGGCCTGGGTTACGCGCCCGAAGGCTGGAACACGCTGGCCAGCGTTTTCCCCAAATACGACGACCCGCTGCTGGTGGAAAGCGGCCTGGTCATCTTGAACGAAGAAGACCCGCAAGACGAAAAACGCTACGACCGTTTCCGTGACCGCGTGATGTTCCCGATCCGCAATGTCAAAGGCGAATGCATCGGTTTTGGCGGGCGCGTGTTGGGGGATGACAAACCGAAATATTTGAACTCGCCCGAGACGCCTGTCTTCAGCAAAGGCCGCGAGTTGTATGGCCTGTATGAGGCGCGCACGGCCTTGCGCGAACACGGCTATGTGCTGGTCACTGAGGGCTACATGGACGTGGTGGCCCTGGCGCAGCTCGGCTTCCCGAACGTAGTCGCCACGCTGGGCACCGCCTGCACCACCGACCACGTGCAAAAGCTGTTTCGCTTCACCGACGCCGTGGTCTTCAGTTTTGATGGCGACGCCGCTGGCAGGCGCGCCGCGCGCAAAGCGCTGGACGCCGCCCTGCCCTACGCCAGCGATGTGCGCAACGTCAAATTCCTCTTCCTGCCCGCAGAACACGACCCAGACAGCTTCATCCGCGAGCACGGCGAAGAGGCGTTCAAGCGTTACGTGAGTGAAGCCGTGCCCCTGAGCCGGTTTTTGATCGACTCGGCGCGCGACGGTTGTGATCTCAACACCTTCGAAGGCCGCTCGCTGATGGCCAGCAATGCACGGCCCCTGTGGATGGCTCTGCCCGACGGCGCTTTGAAGCGCCAATTGCTCACCGAAATTGGCAACCTGGTGCAACTGGGCGGGCATGAGTTGCAGGACTTATGGCAGCCCAAGCCCGCAACGTATGAATCGAACAAATTCAACAAAAGCAGTAACTATAAAAATAGTAGCTACTCACGTTCATTTGACGAGACTCAGCGGCCATTTTCTTCTAGATACCCGACAAATTCATCCCGTTTGGGCCTGCGCGCGCCGATTGCCAGCCGCGCCGACCATGCCGCCCGCATTTTGCTGGGCGACCTCGCAGCCCTGGACAAACTCTCCGGCGAAGACCATGCCATGCTCGCCGAGCAACCCGAGCCCCACGGCGCCCTGTTTGCCTGGATTGAGTCGCAGGCGCAGGAGCACGGCCCCATGCCCTGGGGCGCGTTGCGCGAAGGCCTGCGCGAGCACCCGGCCGAAGCGCTGGCGCTGAAACTGATGTCGGGCGCAGAGTTGACCGCCGAAATCAGCCCGGCCGAGGCCGCCCGCGAGCTGCGCCAGGTACTGGACCGCATGTTGATCGAACGCCTGGGTGCCCACATGAACGAGGCCATTGAAGCGTCCAAGGCCGACCCTTCCGCCCTGCAACGTTACCGGGCGCTGCAGGCGCGCAAACTTGAACTCGAAGCCCAGGCGCGGGCCAACTCCACCAACCAATAAGGTCTTGCATAAAGCTTGGTTGCCTTGAAATCTTGCACTTTCGAGGTATAATCCAAGGCTGATTTGGCAAGAGCGACAGCAGCACCTCCGGGCCTGGCCTACCGATGAATAATTTCACGACCGGCCGCCTCTTCCGCAAGGACTGCATCCCAAATGATCGCCCAGACATCTTGCCCCGGTTTGACCGATATGGAAGCGCTTCGCATGGAGCGTTCCCGTTGAGCGCCTACCCGGTTCTTTTGCCCCTTTTTCGTCTCTCTGAATCGACCCTCTGAACGCCAAAGGCTCGCCATGCCCTCGAAAAAACTGCCCGTCAAAAAAATGCCCCTGCAAAAACCAAAACAAGTTGAAAAATCCGTCGTGAAGGCGACTCCTAAACCTGCTGCAAAAGTTGAAGTGAAACCGGCGGCAAAGGCGCCAGCCAAAACCCCGGTCAAGCCAGCCGCCAAGTCTGAGGTGAAAAAGCCCGCCAAACCTACGGCTGCACAGGCCAAAGAAGACGCCAAGGCCGCTGCCAAAGCCGCCGCCATAGCCGCCGCAAAAGGGGGCCGCAAACCCAACGCGGGCAAATCGTCCCCTGGCAGCGATGACGCTGACTTGTCCGACATCGAAGCCGACTTGGTCGGTGATCCCATCGCCGCTGGCGAGAAGGTCAAGCCCCTGCGCATGAAGATTAGCAAGGCGAAAGAACGCGCCTTGATGAAAGAGTTTGGCCTGGACGACACCATCCTGTCTGAAGAAGACATGGCCAAACGCCGCCAGAAGCTCAAAGCCCTGATCAAACTCGGCAAAACGCGCGGTTACCTCACCCACGGTGAAATCTCCGACCACCTGCCCGACAAGTTGATCGACGCAGAAACCATGGAAGCCGTCATTACCACCCTGAACGATCTGGGTGTAGCGGTGTACGAACAAACACCCGACGCTGAATCCCTCATCCTCACCAACTCCGCCCCGGCTGGGGCCACTGAGGAAGAAGCCGAAGAAGCCGCCGAAGCCGCCTTGAGCACGGTAGACAGCGAATTTGGCCGCACGACCGACCCGGTGCGCATGTACATGCGCGAGATGGGCACGGTCGAGCTGCTCACGCGCGAAGGCGAAATCGAAATCGCCAAACGCATTGAAGGCGGCTTGATGGCGATGATGGAAGCCATCAGCGCCAGCCCCGCCACCATTGCCGAAATATTGCGCCTGTCGGAAGAAATCCGCAACGGCAATGTCGTCATCACCACCGTGGTCGATGGCTTCACCAACCCCAACGAGGCCGACGACTACGTGGCCGAAGAAGACTTTGACGAGTTCGACGCCGAGGACGACGACGACGGCAAAGGCGGCTCCAAGGCGCTGACGAAAAAACTCGAAGAGATGAAAAAAGAGGCCCTGAGCCGCTTTGACCGCCTGCGCGACCTCTTCGAGAAAGTCCACAAAATCTACGACAAAGAAGGTTACGGCACGCCGCATTACGTGACCGCCCAACGCTCGTTGTCCGACGAACTGATGTCGATCCGCTTCACCGCCAAGTCGATTGAGAAGCTCTGCGACATGGTGCGCGCCCAAGTCGATGACGTGCGCAAGAAAGAGCGCGAGCTGCGCCGCATCATCGTGGACAAATGCGGCTACCCGCAAGAGCACTTCATCGCCGA
>JANOYE010000348.1:0-3179 GCA_031428695.1 Rhodoferax sp.
CGGCCAGGACAAAGGCCGCTACAACACCGTTGCCGGCCTCTTGATGGCCGTGTCAGGCCGCCTGCCCGACATCGGCGAGCGCATTGAAAGCGCCGGCTGGCAGTTTGAGGTGGTGGATGTGGACGGGCGGCGGATTGACAAAGTGCTGGCGGCCAAGATCAAAGCCGACGATGCCGTAGCTTGAAGCCACGCTAAATTCGCCCCACCGGCCTTCGCCTATAATTCCTTACCGTTTGTAAGACGCCGAAGGAGCCCAGCATGCCAACCGCAACACTCACCAGCAAAGGTCAAATCACGATTCCGTTGTCATTGCGAATGGTGTTGGGTCTTCACCCTGGTTCTAAACTGGATTTCATCAGAGACGAAAGTGGTTTCAAGGCGATACCCGTCCAGGTCGGCGGACAAAAAACCCTTAAAGGTCGCTTTGCCGGTAGAGCTTCGAGGCCTGTGACCATTGCTGACATGAACGATGCCATTGCCGCAGAGGCGGCGGCAAGGTACCAATCTGCCCGAAAGACCAAGCCGTGATCGGTCTTGACACCAACGTGCTGGTGCGGTACTTGGCTCAAGACGACAACACTCAGTCAGCCATTGCGACTCGGTTGATTGAGAAGGAACTCAGCGCGGTGAAACCAGGTTTCATTAGTCTGGTGGTTTTGGTTGAACTTTTCTGGGTTCTGAAGCGGTTATACAGCGCTACTGAAGTTGAGCTTTTGGATACCGTGGCAGATTTGCTGGCAAGCTCCGGGTTTCAGATGGAAAGCCGCGCTGTGGTTCAGGCCTCCGTGCTTCGCATGCGGGCGCAAAAAGGCAAGATTGGCTTCACTGATTTATTGATCGTGGCAATCGCCGAAGCTCAAGGTTGCAGCCATACGGTCAGTTTTGACAAAATAGCTGTGCGCTCGGCCGGTATGCACAGGCTGGTCTAGTTCCAATTTCGGAAAGCGGCGTTTGACCTTCAGCGCGTCAATGCTTTCGGCGTCAATATTGTCAAATCCTCCCCGCCAGCCAATACGCCACATACCCAATCGTCTCGTGCAGCACGTAGTGCCATTTCTCGACACCAAGCATCATCGAGTAGCCGCCCCAGTCTGGCTCTTGGCCTGAGCGGAAATCAACCGGGTAGGGTGTGACATTCCAGCCCGCCTTGACAAACACGCCCATGGAGCGCGGCATGTGGGCGGCGGTGGTGAGCAGCAGCCAAGGCTGCTTTGGGTCGATGCCCGGCAAAATAGCTGTCATCACCGCGTTGTCGTAGGTGGTGCGCGAGGCGGACTCGTACAACACCCGTGCCGGGTCTACACCCATCATGTCAAAGAAGATTTTGGCGCGGTCGGCCTCGGTGTATTTGGCCCAGCTCAGGTTGCCCTCGCCCCCGGTGAACACCAGCTTCAAATGCGGGTTGCGTTGCATCAGCGCAATGGGCACGACCATGCGCTCCGCCTGGTTGTTCAGCGCAATTTGCCCCGGCCGCTCCCACAGCGACGAACCGCCCAAAGCGCCGCCCAGCACCACCACACCCACATACTGCTTCAAGCTTGCTTCAGGCGAGATGGTGGGGTGTTGGGATTCGAGGCGGTGCAAGGCCTTGTCTACCGGGCCTTCCCAGCCAGTGAACAGCAACAACAACAACGCCAACCAGCAAAACGCCAAGCCGGTCTTGCGCCTGCGCCGCAGCGTCAGCAATCCTGCAAACAGCAGCAGGATCGCCCAGGCGATGGGTTGGGTGAGGAAGGAGAGGAGTTTGGAGGCGAGGAACACAATTTCCTTGTAAATCAGATTTACAAATATTTTACGATTAATTAATGAGTGTTATTTATTTCAAAAACATAGCAAAAAGTTTATAAAATACGAGACTTGAAATCAGTATTTATTATCTGAGAAACGCTTGATAAATATTTCTTAATCACGATCTGTTCGTCAAACTCACACTCCACCCTCAGCCTGCCCTGGCGGCCCATTTCTGCACGCTGCTTGGGCAGCAGCACAAGCATGGCCTCCATCTTTGCGGCCAGGTCTTGCGCGTCGCGGGGTTTGCACAAAAATCCGTTGACCCCATCTTCCACCACCTCACGACAGCCCACGACATCGGTCGCGACCAATGGCCGCCCCATCGCTGCGGCTTCGAGCAAAGTGCGCGGCGTGCCTTCGCGGTACGAGGGCAGCACCACGCAATCTGATGCGGCAATCTCCACGCGCACGTCGTCACTCACACCCAGGTAACGCACGTCGCCTTCGGCCACCCAAGCCTCCATCTGCGCCTTTGAGACAGCCGTAGGGTTTTGCACATCCACAAAACCCAGCAGGCAAAACTCGGCCTGTGGCCAGCGCGGTTTAAGCAGTTTGGCGGCCTCAACAAACTCCGCCACGCCTTTGTCTCGCAACATACGGGCGATCAGCAAAAACCGAAATTTACTGTCACCCACAGCGCCTTCTCTTGGCTGCGCCATTGAAAAACGCGCCAAATCAATTCCGGAGCCGGGCAACAAATCAGCAATTTCGGGGCGCACCAAGCCACCTGAAATGAACAACTGGCGGTCTTCGTCGTTTTGAAAAAACACCTTCTTTGACGGCTTCAGCGCCTGGCGGTACAACCAGCGCACCACCCGCGCCAGCTGGCCACCCTGAATGAACACCGCGCCCAGCCCGGCGATGTTGTTGATGACCGGAACCCCCAGCAGCAGCGCCGCCAGTGAACCATATACATTGGGTTTGACGGTGTAGCCCAGGTACACATCGGGCCGCTCGCGCCAAAACAGGCGAACAAAACGCAGCAGCAGCAGCAGGTCGCGCCCCGGGTGCGTGCCCCGGTTGTCCATGGGCAACTCGACATAACGACAGCCTAGCGATGCCAGGCGCGGCGCGTAGCCGTCACGCGGCGCCACGGCCACCACCTCGTAACCTGCGTCTGCCAGCGCGCGGATCAGGCCGGAGCGGAAGTTGACGAGGTTCCAGGCCAGGTTCAGGCAGATCAGGACTTTGCCTTTGCGAACAGGCAAATTGCTCACTGCTCGTCGAGCCAGGCCTGGAACATCAAAACGTCCCACAAATGGCCGTCCCAATTGCGCCCGCCCGATAAGTGCTCTGCCCATTTTTGGCGAATTGGCTCAGGGTGAAAAAAACCTTCTTGCCTGAGGCGCGGCTCACTCAGCAAAGCCTCGGCCCAATCCCGCAATGGC
>JANOYE010000349.1:0-3601 GCA_031428695.1 Rhodoferax sp.
CCCGTCGTCTACGTGCCCGACGCCTCGCGCAGCGTGGGTGTGGCGCAGAGCCTGCTGTCAGACCAGGCGACCAAATACGTGGCCGAGCTGAATGCCGACTATGACAAAGTCCGCCTGCAACACGCCAACAAAAAAATCACGCCGATGTGGCCGCTGGCCCGGGCGCGCGCCAACAAGACGCCGATCGACTGGTCTTCGCACCAGCCGGCAACGCCGAAATTCATTGGCCGGCGCGTCTTTAAAAACTTCGACCTGGCCGAGCTGGCGCAGTTCATCGACTGGGGCCCGTTTTTCCAGACCTGGGACCTGGCCGGCCCCTTCCCGGCCATTTTGAAAGACGAGGTCGTCGGCACTGAGGCGGTTCGTGTTTACGCCGATGGCCAGCGCATGTTGAAGCGCCTGATTGAAGGCCGCTGGCTCACCGCCAATGCGGTGGTCGGCCTGTACCCGGCCAACGCCGTGAATCACGACGACATTGCCTTGTTTGCCGATGAGAGCCGCAGCGAGGTGGCGATGACCTGGCACGGTTTGCGCCAGCAGACTGAAAAACAGGTGATCGACGGCATTCTGCGCCCCAGCCGTTGCCTTGCGGATTTTGTCGCGCCGCAGTTTGACGCGGCGGGCCAACCGACCGGCCTGAAAGACTATGTCGGCGTTTTCGCCGTGACGGCGGGTATCGGCGTCCACAAGAAGGAGAAATATTTCCTCGACGACCTCGACGACTACTCCGCCATCATGCTCAAGGCCCTGGCCGACCGCCTCGCCGAAGCCTTCGCCGAGTGCCTGCACCACCGCGTGCGCACCGATTTGTGGGGCTACACGCCCCAGGAAGCGCTCACCAACGTGGACATGATCGCCGAAAAATACCAAGGCATCCGCCCCGCGCCAGGTTACCCGGCCTGCCCCGACCACAGCGTCAAGGGCGCGATGTTTAAGCTGCGGCAATGCGAAGAAATCGGCATGTCCCTCACCGAAAGCCTAGCGATGATGCCTGCCGCCAGCGTGAGCGGTTTTTACCTGGGGCATCCGGATGCCGTGTACTTCAATGTCGGCAAGATTGGAGAAGACCAGTTGGCCGATTTGGCCCGTCGCCGGGGGGTGTCAGAGGCGGATTTGCAGCGGTTGTTGGCGCCGAATTTGTAGATTCAGGCGGGCTTTTGGGATCGTCGGCGGGATCAGGCCGACGGGGCGCTCGGCTACGCGGCTGTCCCCCGCAGCGGCCTTCGCCGACTGCTCCTCCTTTATGCCGCTACGCCGAACGCCCCATCGACCTGATCCGGGTGGAGTTAATCGTGAACCACCCCTGCCGCCAAGCCATTTAGCCTATTGACCCAAGCCTCTTCGAGTGCCACGCTATAGTGCAAATAACGAATTGGCTCCCGCAACTGATCCCGCAGTCGCGTTGACTTCAAAAGCGGCGTGCTGGTTTTTCTGGAACTGTTATGACTGTTTATTTGCACAGTACTCTCGTCGAAACCTATACTGCAAGCGGTTTGCGAGAACTTGGCGTTGCCGATTTATGGAGACAAATGCCAAGTTATGGAGACAGCAACCTGTCTCCATATATTAAGTTAGAGGCTTACCCTTTTACTCGGAGGATTGCAGTGTTCAAGAAAGTTGGGAGCCCACCGCCGCCGAAAGGCCACGGTGGGCAGTTCCCGGCGTGGTGGCAACCACGTCGCCAGGCGGCCAAGATACGTGACGACAACGCCACGTCCCTCGTAACCGCCAAAGCACGGCCACTCTGTACAAGCGGTCGGGCAGCGCTGCTGCGACTGCACACGCATGGGGAACACCATGAAAGTGCAAATTGCAGTCCAGGTAGGCAAGAGCTTCAAGGTATCAGTGTCTGTCGTCGCATCGACAGCATTGGTACTCGCGGTTCTCGCTCTCCTGGTTTAGGTGATAGCGGGCGACATCAACCGTCGCTCGCTATCTCATTTTTTTGCACCCGCCTCCACGCGGCCCGTGGGAACAAATTGAGATGTCAATGAAGCGACTGCTCTGCGCGCTACTGCTCACGGCGATGCAGTTGGCGTACTCCCAGACGGCAATGCCGGCGCGGCCGACCACAGGCAGTGAGGTGCCCGCTAAGTGGATCAGGATCGCCGGCTCGGACCGGCTCACGGTGTACATGGACATGTCCACGATTCGACCGCAAGGCCAATACGTGAAAGCGTGGCTGCTATGGAAGATGTCAGATCCGAAAGGCGCGCCATCAGGCCGGTACTCTTACCAGTCCTACAAGGAACTTGGCTACGTGCATTGCGGCGATCGCACATCGTCCTCGAAGCAAATCGTGTATTACGACGATGACGTGGGCCTCGGCAACGTCGTCAACTCGATTGAGATGGCGGACAACGAAATGCTTTTCTCTGACCCAGTCCCCGGTTCGCTTGGTGAATCCTTGATTGCTACGACCTGCAGGGTCAGCAAGAGGCCATGACTCACCCTGCTCTGCCATCTTCGTGCACATCAAGCGGCAGTTCCGGGCCGCCGTTGCGCTGCACCCATGCGCGTTGTTCGGCGAGTTCTGAGTCGGTCATGCGTTTCATGTCCAGCCTTTCAATTCAGCTCCTAAATCGCGTTAAAGGCTTACCCTTTTACTCGGAGGATCAAAGTGTCTGAACAATTGGCCTTCACGCTTACCGCCGCTGCAATCGGTTTCGTATCAGCGGCCTTTTTTTGCATCGGCGCCATCTCGACTAATGCGGCGAAGATTGAAGATCAGGCAAGCGGTCGATGGGACTTCCACCAACCCGTAGCCCGAGCCCTATCCGCTCAACGAGCACAGTACACAGTCGGTGCGCTGCTTCTTGTCGTTTCGTTTTCTCTTCAAGTTGTGGCAAGCCTAGCGTCGCCAAACACTCCTGCAAATCTTCCTCAATGGCTGCAATCCTGGCCGCCTCTTTTGCTCGCTGTTCTTGGCGGAACGTCTCCCATTGCAGCCGGTCTCGCTTGGCTGATGCATAAAGCCACCATGCGGCGAGTGCTGCGAATAAGCCAAGCAAACTTAACACGGCCGGCCCCATGACAGCCCCTAACACAACGTTCCACCGGACCTGTCGGCTGGTGACCTAGGCGTTAAACCGTTGCTCAAGAACCACCGTAATTGCCAGTGAGACTGGGGTGGGTGCCGCAGCGAAATAAAGGAGGAGCAGTCGGCGAAGGCCGCTGCGGGGGACATTCGCGGAGTCACCCACCCCGGTCTCGCTGGCCACACCGGAAATCAAACGCCTGCCCTACTGCCTTACCGACTCACTTGATCCACAAGCGGATCGAATCCCAGGCGCGGCCAAAAATACCGGCCTGCTCCACCGCTTCGAGCACCTGCAGGGGCACTTCAGAGACCAGTTGATCACCCGCCATCACTTTCAGGGTCGCCAGTTGCTGGCCCTTGGTGAAGGGCGCAACCAGCGGCTCCTTGCGCGCCACTTCGGTTTTGAGTTTCGACGCGGTACCCGAAGGCACGGTGACGATGATGGCCTGGGTGCGGCCGAGTTTCACAACCTTCTCAGCGCCTTTCCAGACTTGCGGTGACACCACCGCCTGGCCCGCGTCAAACAGTTTGACGGCTTCAAACGCCGTGTAACCCCAGTTC
>JANOYE010000350.1:0-6330 GCA_031428695.1 Rhodoferax sp.
CGCTGCCAAATCCTGGGCCGCCAAACTCGGCATCACCAAGGCCTACGGCAGTTACGAAGAGCTGCTGGCCGACCCGGAAATCGAGGCGATTTATAACCCGTTGCCCAACAACTTGCACGTGGCGTGGACGCTCAAGGCCGCCCGCGCCGGCAAACACGTCTTGTGTGAAAAACCTTTTGCGATGAACGCCCGCGAAGCCGCGCAAGTGCGTGAAGTGGCTGGCACGGGGCCAGGCCAGGTGCTCATCATGGAAGCCTTCATGGTGCGTTTTCACCCGCAGTGGCTGCGCGCACGCGAGTTGGTGCGCGCAGGCGAACTCGGCGAGTTGCGCACGGTGCAGGTGGCGTTCAGCTACAACAACCAACATGCCGACAACATCCGCAACAAGCCCGAAAACGGCGGCGGCGCCTTGTACGACATCGGCTGTTACGCCATCGTCGCCGGGCGTTTTCTGTTTGAGGCCGAACCGCTGCGCGTGATGGCGCTGGTGGAGCGGGACCCAGCATTCAACACTGACCGCCTGAGCAGCGCCTTGCTTGATTTTGGCAATGGCAGGCGGCTGGATTTCACCGTGTCCACCCAATCCACGCCGTTCCAGCGCGTGCAGGTGATCGGCAGCAAAAAGCGGCTGGAGATCGAAATCCCCTTCAACGCGCCGCCGGGTGAAGCCATGCGCTTGTTTTTGGACGATGGCAAAGCCATCGGTGGCCGTGCCGCCGTCATGGAAACCGTTGCGCCGTGTGACCAGTACACCCTGCAAGGCGACGCTTTCTCCCTTGCCGTGCGGGGCGAGATTCCACTGCCCTACGGTTTGGAGGATGCGATATGCAATATGCGGGTGATTGATGCGCTGTTTGCGTCGGAGAAAAGCGGTGGTTGGGCAGCGCTCGGCTGAAGCTCCGACTTTTTGATCGTCAAATATCAAAAAGTCGCGACTATTCAATATTTTCCTATGAAGCAGCCGCATAAAACTCTACCTTGAAATTTCCACAAAATTTCCACAAAATAAAGTAAAAATCAGCGATGGACACACTCCTCTCCACCCACAGCATCGGCATCTCGGACCTGCGCGAAGCGCCCGCCCGCGCGTTTGAGCAGGCGGGTGATGACGCTGTCGTGGTGCTCAACCACAATCGTCCGGCGGGCTACATCTTGTCCACGCAACTGATGGCGCGCATCCTTGACCAGTTGGCCGACCGCGCGGTGGCGGCCAAGGCCCAGCCACGGCTTGCCACGCTGGGAAAGGCGCGGAAGGTAACGCTTGCCGGGTTATGAGCTGGCCATCCACCCGCTAGCCGAGCGCGAATGGGGCCGGTTGGACGAATCTGCCAAGCAACGCTTCCGGCAAAAATTGAAGAAAGAGCGGCTGGTGCAGCCCGGAGTCGCCAAAGACGCCCTGCACGGCCTGCCAGACACCTACAAAATCAAGATCGCCACGCCGCAATTTCGCCTGGGTTACCACGTGGACGACCGCGCCCGGCTGGTGACGATTTTGGCGGTCAGCACGCGGGACGATGTGTACGCGATGCTGGCCGGGCGCAATATCTGATTGCCGCTCGTGAATGTGGGCCACGTCCCAAAACCCCGCTAAAATCAGCCCCTCCAAGGAGCGTTGCAGCGGGTTGTGAACCACCCCGCCAGGCTTGGAACAAGTTTTAACCAACTTCAACGGCGCTCACCTGATTTATTCGACAGGTGAGATTCATGCCCAACGCCATCCATACACCGTCCAACCCTGCCGCGCAAGACGCTGAAAGTATTGTCACGCCCATGCGCCTCTCCGGCCTGGAGCCGATGCAGATCAACGACAAAACGCTGTTCGTCAACATCGGCGAACGCACCAATGTCACCGGCTCCAAAGCCTTCGCCAAGATGATCTTGAACGGCGAGTTCGACAAGGCACTCTCCGTCGCGCGCCAGCAGGTCGAAAACGGCGCGCAGGTGATCGACATCAACATGGACGAGGCCATGCTCGACAGCAAGGCCGCGATGGTGCGGTTCTTGAACCTGATCGCCTCGGAGCCGGATATTTCGCGCGTGCCGATCATGGTGGACAGCTCCAAGTGGGAGGTGATTGAAGCGGGCCTGCGCTGCATCCAGGGCAAGGGCATCGTCAACTCCATCTCGATGAAGGAAGGCGTGGAGCAGTTCAAACACCAGGCCAAACTGGTGCGGCGTTACGGCGCCGCGGCGGTGGTGATGGCGTTTGACGAAAAAGGCCAAGCCGACACCTACGCGCGCAAGACCGAGATTTGCGAACGCGCCTACCGCATCTTGGTCGATGAGGTCGGCTTTCCGCCGGAAGACATCATCTTCGACCCGAACATTTTCGCGGTGGCCACCGGCATTGAAGAACACAACAACTACGCGGTCGATTTCATCGAAGCCACGCGCTGGATCAAAGCGAATTTGCCGGGCGCGAAAGTCTCAGGCGGCGTGAGCAACGTCTCGTTCAGTTTCCGTGGCAATGACCCCGTGCGCGAAGCGATCCACACCGTGTTTCTGTACCACGCGATCCAGGCCGGCATGGACATGGGCATCGTCAACGCGGGCATGGTGGGTGTGTATGACGACGTGGAGCCGGTGTTGCGCGAGCGCGTGGAAGACGTGGTTTTGAACCGCCGCCCCGACGCGGGCGAGCGCCTGGTCGAAATTGCCGACAGCGCCAAAAGCGGCGCCAAAGATGAGAGCAAAAAGAACGACTGGCGCGGCAACGCCGAGAAGCCCGTCACCGTGGCGCAGCGCCTGGCCCACGCCATGGTGCATGGCATCACCGACTTCATCGTCGAAGACACCGAAGAGGCCTACCAGGCTTTGCTGAAGCAAGGCGGCCGCCCGCTGCACGTGATCGAAGGCCCGCTGATGGCAGGCATGAGCATCGTGGGTGATTTGTTTGGCCAAGGCAAGATGTTTTTGCCGCAGGTCGTCAAAAGCGCCCGCGTGATGAAGTCCGCCGTGGCCCACCTCATTCCCTACATCGAAGAAGAGAAAAAGCAGGATGAAGCAGCCGGCCGCGACGTGCGCACCAAAGGCAAGATCATCATCGCCACCGTGAAGGGCGACGTACACGACATCGGCAAAAACATCGTCACCGTGGTTTTGCAGTGCAACAACTTCGAGGTGATCAACATGGGTGTGATGGTGCCGTGCCATGAAATTTTGGCGCGCGCCAAGGTGGAGGGGGCCGACATTGTGGGCCTCTCAGGCCTCATCACGCCAAGTTTGGAAGAGATGCAATACGTCGCCGGTGAAATGCAGAAAGACGAACACTTCCGCATCCGAAAAATCCCCTTGATGATCGGCGGCGCAACGACCAGCCGCGTGCACACCGCCGTCAAAATTGCGCCGCATTACGAAGGCCCCGTCGTCTACGTGCCCGACGCCTCGCGCAGCGTGGGTGTGGCGCAGAGCCTGCTGTCAGACCAGGCGACCAAATACGTGGCCGAGCTGAATGCCGACTATGACAAAGTCCGCCTGCAACACGCCAACAAAAAAGTCACACCGATGTGGCCGCTGGCCAAAGCACGGGCCAACAAAACGCCGATGGACTGGTCGCAACACCGCCCCATCAAGCCGAAGTTTCTCGGCAGGCGCGTCTTTAAAAACTTTGACCTAGGCGAGATTGCCAAATACATCGACTGGGGCCCGTTCTTCCAGACCTGGGACTTGGCCGGCCCGTTCCCGGCCATCTTGAAAGACGAGGTGGTGGGCACCGAGGCCGTGCGCGTCTACGCCGACGGCCAGCGCATGCTCAAGCGCCTGATCGAAGGGCGCTGGCTCACGGCCAATGGCGTGATCGGCCTGTACCCCGCCAACACTGTGAATAACGACGACATCGAGTTGTACACCGACGAGTCGCGCAGCGAGGTCGCGTTGACCTGGCACGGCCTGCGCCAGCAAACTGAAAAGCAGGTGATCGACGGCGTGATGCGCCCTAGCCGCTGCCTGGCGGACTTTGTGGCGCCTAAGTCGGCGATTGAAATAGCTCCTAATTTGGGAGCTAATTACGGAAATAATACGAGACCTAGTGGCCAAAATGGCGTAGAAACACCGACGCTGCAAGACTATGTGGGAGTGTTCGCGGTCACCACCGGCATCGGTGCCGAAAAGAAAGAAAAATACTTCCAAGACGACCTCGACGACTATTCCTCCATCATGCTCAAAGCCCTCGCCGACCGCCTGGCCGAGGCCTTCGCCGAGTGCCTGCACCACCGCGTGCGCACCGATTTATGGGGCTACGCGCCACAGGAGGCGCTCACGAACGTGGACATGATCGCCGAAAAATACCAAGGCATCCGCCCCGCGCCCGGCTACCCCGCCTGCCCCGACCACAGCGTGAAAAAAGACATGTTTTCGATGTTGCAGTGTGAAGAGATCGGCATGTCGCTCACCGAAAACCTGGCCATGACGCCCGCCGCCAGCGTCAGCGGCTTCTACCTCGGCCACCCGGATGCGGTGTACTTCAACGTCGGGAAAATTGGCGAGGATCAGCTCGCCGATTTGGCGAAGCGGCGCGGCATGGCTGAGGCCGATTTGCAGCGATTGCTGGCGCCGAATTTGTGACGGAAATTACCTGCCAAGTCGCAGATCTTGCGTGGTCTGCCGCAGAATGAATTGGGATAGCAATGGCACGGCCAGAGAATATTTGCCGTGGCGATTTTTGTATACCAAACCGGAGTTCGCAAGGGAAGCAAGCATCTGATTGACGTGGCTGGCTGAAAACCCTTTGATCAAGCCCTCTCTTGAGCTAGTCACTATTTCCGATACCGTAAATTCCGCCGCGCTATTGGGCAATGTCGATATGACTTGGAGAAGTTGCCGTTGACGATCACTGGCGTTGGCCCAACGCGCCTGGAAGAAGTCCGAATCCAGCTTGGCGAGGATTTCAACCTCCGGAACTGACGGCACGCTTCCGTTGCTGATTTTGGTGATCCATGCGTCGAACACTTCCTTGCAGATGAACTGGATGAAATAGGGGTAGCCGCCCGACATCGCGCTGATCCGGTTGGTCACTTCTTCAGAAAATCGCAATGGGAAACCAGGTTGCAGGGTCGGGGTTGTGATCGCCGCTCCCGTCGCAATGGCGTCCAACGGCTTCAAAAACACAATGTGGAACATGCGCTCCGAATAGGTTCTGGCTTCGACCAGTTTGCCTCTCAAGGTGGGCAGGCCGGTCAAAACGAGCATGAAAGGAATATTCTTTCTTTGCAGCGATTGAAACACCTCAAGCAGCAAGGAAAGGGGGAATTCGTTCTTCGCGACGTGATCCGCAAGGTTTTGAGCTTCGTCGTATGCGAATACGACGCCTGCAATCGCAGACTGCGGCAGAACACTCCAAACAAACTCCAGTGTCGCTTTGAGCTTGTCGGATATGAGGCCTGGAGTCGCTTGAAAGCGGGTGAGGAGCACGTCGTAGGTCAAGGGGTGTTCGATTACCCGCTCTTCATTTAGAAACCCCGCTTGCTGTTGGCGCTCCACGCGCACAACCAGACTCGAAGAGACTAGCGCGATGTCGGTTAATAGGCGCACCGCCATCCGTTCCTCGGTGAGGCTGGCGGATTCGGAGAGGTCAGTGCCGACCCACAACCATCCCTCCTGGATGCCTATGGGACGAAAGGTCTCAAGGAGAACTGTTTTGCCCGACCCCCGCAGTCCTGTGAGGATCATGTTTTGGATTACAACCTTTTGTTTGAGGAGCTTGCGCAGGGTCTCCTGCTCAGCAGTTCGCCCGGCCAAGTAGGGTGGCGTATGCCCTGCGCCTGGTCTGAACGGATTAAGAAAAAGAGGTTGACTAGTCGGAGCACATGCATTCATTAGACTAGTTTACTTCTTTGGCTAAATTTAGTCAATCTACTAAATCGCAATTAATCTCGATTTACTTTGTATAAAAACACAGTCTTTCAATGGGCGGTGTCTGTCGTCAGCCGTACGATGCCAGATATCGGGAACGGATCAGCCCGCTGGGAGTCGGCTCGGATATCCACCCGTCACTTGATCCACAGCCGGATCGAATCCCAAGCGCGCCCCAACAGCCCCGCCTGCTCCACCGCCTCCAGCGCGACCAGCGGCACTTGCGAGACCACTTGGTCCCCCGCCATCACTCTGAGGGTGCCAATTTGTTGCCCTTTGGCAAACGGCGCGACCAGGGGCTCGCTGCGGGTGACTTCGGTTTTGAGTTTGCTGGCGCTGCCCGAAGGCACGGTGACGATGATGGCCTGGGTGCGGCCGAGTTTCACAACCTTCTCAGCGCCTTTCCAGACTTGCGGTGACACCACCGCCTGGCCCGCGTCAAACAGTTTGACGGCTTCAAACGCCGTGTAACCCCAGTTC
>JANOYE010000351.1:0-11661 GCA_031428695.1 Rhodoferax sp.
AGGCTGCGGTTGTCACCCAGGCCGGTTGCGACCACCGGGAGCTTCAGCCGGTTGATGAACTTCAGGCAAGCAGCCTCGTTGCCGACTTCAAAGGCCAGCAACCAGGAACCGGCCTTGAAGTTCTGCTTGGCAAACGCGTGCTGCGGGTGTGATTCGAGCATGGGGTAAAACACCCGCTGCACGGCCTTGTGGCCCTCCAGGTAACGGGCCAATTCCAGCGCCGTCTGGCTGGTTTGGGCGGACCGCAGCGCCAAGGTTTCTGAGCCCAGGCTGATCTGGTGGGCGTGTTCCGAGCTCAGCGTGCCGCCCATGTCGCGCAGGCCCTTTTTGCGGATTTGCTGAAGGCCCCAGCCCTTCGGGTCGCCCTGGCGGTAATTGGCAAAGATGTTCGGGCAATTGGACCAGTCGAACAGGCCGGTGTCCGTCACCGCGCCACCGAGCGCCGCGCCGTGGCCGGCGATGGTTTTGGTGAGCGAGTTGATGACCAATCCCGCGCCCACGGTCTTGGGCAAAAACAGCCAAGGCGACGTGATGGTGTTGTCCACCACGTAAAGCAGGCCGCGTGTTTTGCACAATGCGCCTATGCCCGACAAATCGGGCACCTGGGTCGCCGGGTTGGCAATCGTTTCCACAAACACCATGCGGGTATTGGGCTTGATGGCGGCGTCAACAGCTTCTGCTTTTGTAGCATCGACCATGCTGATCTCAATGCCCAGATCACGCAAGGTGCCCCACAGCGAGTTGGTGTTGCCGAACACGAACTGGCTCGACACGACATGGTCGCCCGCTTTTAGAAGCGTCAACATCATGGCCGTGATGGCCGCCATGCCCGTGGCGAAACTGATGCTGCCCAAGCCCTGCTCCATCTGCGTCACACGGGCTTCGAGCGCCGCCGTGGTGGGCGTGCCTTGCCGTGCGTAGTTGAAGCCGCCCTTGATCGTGCCTTGGAATACGCCGATCAAATCCTCGACCCGCTCGTAGCCGTATTGCACCGAGGTATGAATCGGCTTATGGATGCCGCCGTGCTCCACGCCGAAAGCAATGTCGGCGTGCACGTTGGCGGTGGTGAATCCTGGTTTGCTCATGGCTCGAATATAGCTAATTAAGTGGCGCCAATTGACCCCGCTCCAATTGCAGTTGGCGCTGGCAACGCGCCGCCAAGGAATGGTCGTGGGTGACGACCACAAAGGCCGTGCCTTGGCCGCGCGCGAGTTGCATCATCAGCTCGAAAATGCCGTCGGCGCTGGCGCGATCCAGGTTGCCAGTGGGTTCGTCGGCCAGCACACAGGCCGGTTGCGTAACGAGCGCGCGGGCAATCGCCACACGTTGACGCTCGCCGCCCGAAAGCTCAGACGGGCGATGGTACAGGCGATCTGCCAGTCCGACACTTGCTAGCATTTTGGAAGCTGCTTGTGCACATTCTGCGTGACTTAGACGCCGAATCCACAATGGCATGGCGACATTTTCAAGCGCCGTGAACTCTGGCAGCAAATGGTGGAACTGGTAGACAAAACCGAGGTGGCGGTTGCGCAAACCGCCTTGCTCGGCCGCACTTAAGCTGGCCAGCTTTTGGCCCTGGATGTGAACTTCACCGCTCGTGGGTGCATCCAGCCCGCCGAGCAAATGCAGCAACGTGCTTTTGCCAGAACCCGAAGCGCCGACGATGGCCAGTGTTTCACCGGCGCACACTTCCAGGTCAACGCCCCGAAGCACCGTCACATCCAGCGGGCCTTCATGGAAACGTTTGGTGAGGCCCGACGCGCAAAGGACAACGGCAGAATCGGCGCCGGGCCGCCCCAAGCCGATTGCGGCCCCCTCGGGGGGCAGCGAACCACACGAAGTGGGGAGCGTGGGGGCCACACTATTCATAGCGCAGCGCCTCGGCCGGGTTCACCCGGCTGGCATGCCAGCTCGGATAGATCGTCGCCACAAAGGCCAGCACCAGCGAGATGATGGCAATCGGCAAGATGTCGCCTTGTTGCGGGTCGCTGGGCATGCGGCTGATGAGGTAAATGTCTTTGGGCAGGAAATTCGCGGACAGCAGGCTTTCCAGAAACGGCACGATCACGTCGATGTTGTAGGCGATGCCCAGGCCCAGCGTGAGGCCAGCGAGCGTACCAATCACCCCCACCATGGCGCCTTGCACGACGAAGACGCGCATGATGCTGGCCGGGCTGGCGCCCAGCGTGCGCAGGATGGCGATATCGGCGCGTTTGTCGGTCACGGTCATCACCAAGGTGCTCACCAGGTTGAACGCCGCCACGGCGACGATCAGGGTGAGGATGATGAACATCATGCGTTTTTCCAGCTGCACGGCAGCAAACCAGGTGCGGTTTTGCCGCGTCCAGTCGCGAATCAAGAAGTTGCCAGTGAGTGTGCGGCCCAGCTCTGCAGCAACCTCGCGCGCCTGCTGCAAATCACGCAACTTGAGGCGAATGCCGGTGGGCCCTTCGAGGCGGAAGATGCGCGCCGCATCGTCTACGTGCATCATCGCCAGGCTGGAATCGTATTCGTAATGGCCCGAGTCAAACACGCCCACCACCGTCATCTGCTTCAAACGCGGAACCACGCCAGCCGGTGTGACTTGAGCGCTGGGAGCTATCAAGGTAATAGCGTCTCCGGGGCGCACGCCCATTTGCCGCGCCAGTTCGCTGCCCAGCACAATGCCAAATTGGCCCGGCACCAATTGCGCCAGGGTTGATTTTTTCAAGGCGTTGGCAAGATCGGTCACCTCGGGCTCCAACGCCGGGTCAATGCCGCGGATGATGGCGCCCTTCAGGTCTTCACCACGCCCAAGCAAACCTTGCGCGCCAATGAAGGGCGCTGCGCCTACCACCTGCGGGTTCGCCCTGGCCTGCTTCAAGGTCAACGCCAGGTCAGGCAAGGCGTCGCCATTGGGCGCGAACACTTCAATGTGCGAAATCACACTGAGCATGCGCGCCGTGACTTCCTTCTGAAAACCGTTCATCACGCTCAGCACAATGATCAGCGCCGCCACGCCCAGCGCAATGCCCAGCATCGACACGCCCGAGATGAACGAGATGAAGCCGTTGCGCCGCGTGCCCCGGCTGGCCCGGGTGTAGCGCCAGCCGAGAATCAGTTCGTAGGGGATTTGCATTGGCATCGATTGTGGCATCGGGAGAATTCGAGAACGCCCGATCCCCGGTGATGGTTTGGCACGGCCATACGTCCGCTTTCCTCATCGCCCGTGATATCATTACCCGATGAAAGTTGTGATGGACACCGACACGGTGGTTGCCGCTTTGCGCAGCCCCAGCGGTGCCAGCGCTGAGTTGATCCGTCGCGCAAGGCGCGGTGAAATCCACATTGCAGCAAGTGTCAGCCTGTTCATGGAATATGAAGCGGTGTGCTCGCGGCCGCAGCATGCTGTTGCCGCCGGGCTGGACGCGCGGCAAGTTGGCATTTTTCTGGATGCTTTGGCGCACTTCGTGGAGCCGGTGGAAATTCACTTCTTGTGGAGGCCGCAATTGCGCGCCCCCGCCGCCGAACTGGTATTGGAAGCGGCTGTGAACGCCCAGGCCGATGCGTTGTTGAGTTTCAACCTGAAGCATTTTTCACAGGCCGTTGGGCGCTTCAATCTGCGATTGTCGCAACCCGGGCCGTTTTTAAGGAGCTTGTGATGAGTGATTTAACAACTTACCCGCTGCGCCTTCCGCGCTCCATACGCGCTGGCGTCGACCGCATGAGCAAGCAAGACGGCATCAGCGTCAACCAGTTTGTGAGCATAGCGGTGGCCGAAAAACTGGCCATGATGCAGGCCCAAACCTATTTTGCCGAACGCAGCGCCAGGGCCGATTTGGCCGCATTTGACCAACTTATGCAGCGCCCGAATGGCGAGCCCGCAAAACCAGATGATTTGGTTTGAATCTGGTTTGAATCTATGCACCCTCGCAAATCGAAAAAAGCTTGACCTTGCACCTTCTGATTCCGTTCGCCCAAGGCTTGTCACCCGACAGCCAACGGGCGTTTGATTCACTGCCTTTGTCGAACCTGAACCGCCTTTTGGCGCAGCTACAGCTCGTCAGCACAGACTCGGGTGATGAAAACTCGCTCTCGCCGCCGCACGAGCGCGCGCTGGCTGCCGCTGATGGGCTGGTCTCCAAGAGTGGCTCTGCCCTTGCAGACGGCTGCCTGCCGTGGGGCGCTTGGCACGCCAGCCGCGCGGGCCTTTTGGCTGACGGCGCATCGGAATCGTGGGCCGTGATCACCCCCGCGCAATGGGCGGTGCAGACCAACCACATCACCATGGCCGACCCCGAGGCGCTGCAACTGCCAGAGGCCGATTCACGCGCCTTGCTGGCCGTGATGGCGCCGTACTTCATCGAAGACGGCATCCGCCTCGTCTACGACGCGCCCACGCGCTGGCTGGCGGCGGGCGAGGTGTTTCGCGGCCTCGCCACGGCCTCGGCAGACCGCGTGGTGGGCCGCCATGTGGACGACTGGCTGCCGAAAACGGCGGCGGCCAAGCCGCTGCGGCGTTTGCAGCAGGAAATGCAGATGTTGCTCTACACCCATGCGCTCACGGAAACGCGAGCGGCGCAAGGCTTGCCTGCCGTGAACTCGTTTTGGGTGAGCGGCACAGGCGTGCTTTCGACGGGTTTTGACGCGAACCAAAACATTGTTTGCCCCAATGGATTGCGCGATGCCGCCGTCAATGAAAACTGGCCCGCTTGGGCAAAAGCCTGGCAAGCCATCGACGCGAATGAATGCGCTGCGGCGCTTGCCGCGTTGCAACGCGCCGAACCGGTTGCGGCAACGCTCTGCGGCGAGAGAAACGCTTGGCGATACGAGCGAGGCAACCCAGGCCTGTTCCACTGGTTAAATCGTGGGCTTTCAAAGATTTCAGGCCGTCAAGTCACGAATAACCTGCGTAACCAGCTATGAAATTGGTAGTAAGAGAAATTCCACCACGCGCCGTTTGGGCGCTGGAGCAGGCTGGCGTCCACCCGCTGTTGGCGCGATTGTTCGCCGCGCGCGGCGTGTTGAACAAGGCTGAACTTGAAGATGGCCTGGCGCTGCTTTTGCCTCCGTCAGCCATGAAAGGCACGCAGGAAGCCGCCGTGTTGCTGGCCGACGCCATTGCCGCTGGCAAGGCCTTGTGCATCGTCGCCGATTACGACTGCGACGGCGCCACCGCCTGCGCGGTGGGCATTCGCGGCCTGCGCGCGTTGGGCGCGAAGAACGTGGGTTACATCGTGCCGGATCGCGTGGTCGATGGTTACGGCCTCACCGCGCCGATTGCCGAACGCGTGAAGGCCAGCGGCGCCGATGTGTTGATCACCGTGGACAACGGCATCGCCAGTTTCGAGGGCGTGGCGACGGCGCGCGCGCTGGGCCTCTCGGTGCTGGTGACAGACCACCACTTGCCGGCATTGGTCAACGGGGCCGTTCAATTGCCCGACGCCAATGTGATTGTCAACCCGAACCAACCTGGCTGCGCCTTTGAGAGCAAGTCCATCGCCGGCGTGGGCGTGATGTTTTATGTGTTGCTGGCGCTGCGGGCTGAGCTGCGCGCGCGCGGGGTGTTCGATCAGCACGCCGCCGGGACGGGCAGCGCCGTACACGAAGTGACAAGCGTGGGGGCAAACATGCGTCAACCCAAGCTGGACGCTTTGCTGCCACTGGTGGCACTGGGCACCGTGGCCGACGTGGTGAAGCTCGACTCAAACAACCGCCGCCTCGTGGCGCAGGGCCTCAAACGCATCCGTGCGGGCTCGATGCAAGCGGGAATCAGCAGCCTGTTCTGCGCGTCAGGCCGCAAGGCGCAGGCCGCCACCACCTTTGATTTCGGCTTCGCGTTGGGCCCACGCATCAACGCCGCTGGCCGCCTGGCCGACATGACACTCGGCATCGAATGCCTGTTGACAGACGACACAGCCCGCGCCGACGAACTCGCCAAAACGCTGGACAGCATCAACCGCGAGCGCCGCGACATTGAAGGCGGCATGCGTGAGCAGGCGCTCTTGATCGCCGAGTCTTTGTTCGACGGACTTGAGGCGCCACCCGCCGCCCTGTGTGTGTTTGACGCAGATTTTCACGAAGGTGTGGTGGGCATCGTCGCCTCGCGCCTGAAAGACAAAATGCACCGCCCGGCCTTCGTCTTTGCGCAGAGCAAAGCGCCGGGGAAAGAACACGAACTCAAAGGCTCGGGCCGTTCAATTGCCGGCTTCCACCTGCGTGACGCGCTCGATCTGGTGGCCAAGCGCCACCCTGGCGTGTTGCTGCGTTTTGGCGGCCACGCCATGGCCGCTGGCTGCACGTTGCATGAAGACCGTTTGGCCGAGTTTGAAGCTGGCCTCACCCAAGTAGCCAGCGAGTGGCTGGATGCCGCCACGCTCACGCGCCGCCTCGACACCGATGGCCCGCTGGACGCGTTGTACCGCCGCGCCGACATGGTCGATACGCTGCACCACGAAGTCTGGGGCCAAGGCTTCGCGCCGCCGGTGTTCAGCGAAGAGCTGGAGGTGGTCTCGCAGCGCCTGGTGGGCGAAAAACACCTGGCGCTGAAACTCAAACACCAAGGCCAACCGGTGGACGGCATCTGGTTCGGCCACACCGAGCCGCTGCCGCCGCGCGCCACGCTGGCGTTTCGGCTGGATGCCGATGAGTGGAATGGCGTGCGGCGGGTGCGGTTTCTGGTGGAGGCAGTGGCGGGTTGAGGCAGTTGCTGAGTGATCGTTTTTGGGGAAATTAATATGGGTATTAACTTTTTTCCGTTTTGGTGAATTTTTGCAATTTTATGAGTCTTTTGGGCACTCAAGTCACGAATAATGTGCGTAAGCAGCTATTGATAATATAGCGACTGGACTTTCGGAAAATCGGTTGAAAAGGGGATCAAACGGTTTTTCCGATGCGCCCCGCGCGGCGACCGGGCAATGCGCATGCGGTTTTGGTGTGAAAGCACACGCGACAGGAAAAATGTGTGCGACACGGTGGTCGCCCATTTTTTGTTATTCCCGCCAGACGAGCTACCGCGCGCCTTTCCCACCAAAGCCCGGTCGCATTTCCCGATCACCGCGCTCTGTTTTTGATTGTTGCCGCTGCAAAATTCCGATTGCCCGAGTTCGGATTTTCGCGGGTTAAGCGTCAAACGGCCCAGATGCTTTGATGCAAGAGAGCTGGAGCTTGTTCAACAACGCTTGAGATACTGCGTGTGTGCTGGTTGGCGCTGCCGGTTTTGCGCAGATTCTGCGAGCTTACGCTGGTGCGCGACCAAGTTTATTTTTATGTTCTATATATATCACACTAAATTTTCTGATGCTAGGTCACGTATTTATTTATTTTTATGCTATAAATTTAATTCTATTTTCGTTTTTTATTTAAACATTAATTATGTTATAAATTATTAAAAACGCCAACCATCGCCCCCACAAACCTAGGGAAACCCCGCAAGCCCTAAAATTGCCTTGTGACTTCCATTCTGAACGCTGACCTGCATTGCCATTCCGTCGTTTCTGACGGCACTTTGACCCCCGAACAACTCGCCGAACGCGCCGCGAAAAACGGCGTGGAACTGTGGGCCCTCACGGATCACGACGAGATCGGCGGCCAGCGCCGCGCCGCTGCTGCGGCCAAAGCGCAGGGCATGAAATACCTCACCGGCACCGAGATTTCCGTCACCTTCATCGGCGCCACGGTGCATATCGTCGGCCTGGGTTTCAACCCCGATGACGCGCGCATGCTGGCCGGCCTGGAGAAAACGCGGGGCGGCAGGCGCGAACGCGCTCAGGAGATTTCAGACGGCCTGGCCAAAGTCGGCATCAAGGGCGCTTACGAAGGCGCGCTGAAATACGTGGGCAACCCCGACCTGATTTCGCGCACGCACTTTGGGCGCTATTTGGTCGAAGCGGGCGTGTGCAAAGACACCAATGAAGTCTTCCGCAAGTACCTCACCGAAGGCAAACCCGGTTTTGTCGAACACAAGTGGGCCAACCTGAAGGAAGCGGTGACGTGGATACGCGAAGGCGGCGGCGTGGCGGTGATCGCCCATCCGGCGCGTTATAAATTCAGCGCCAATGAGGAGTACGCGCTGTTCAGCGAATTCAAACAGCACGGCGGCGAAGCGGTGGAGGTGGTCACCGGCAGCCACTCGGTGGCCGAGTACGACATCTACGCCAAAACCGCCGTTGAATTTGGCCTCGCCGCTTCGCGCGGCAGCGATTTCCACGACCCTGCGGAGTCACACACCGACCTGGGCACCCTGCCCTATTTGCCGGGCAACCTCACGCCCGTGTGGGAGCTGCTGGCGGATCGCATCCAGTGAGTTCGGCGAGTCCCTCGCGCGGGTCTGCAGCAGCTGGAGCAGATGTGAGCGCCGCCGCCGCGCTGGGCCGCCCCGAGCAAGGCACGGCCCCCAGGCCAAGCAAGGCGCAGGACGTGCCTGCTTCTGGGGGCAGCGCAGTACACAAAGTGACAAGCGTGGGGGCCAATTTAATCGGAATTGCCCTGGTGTTGGTGGCCGTCGCCTGTCTTGCGGCTTTGGACACCACTGTCAAATTTGTCGGCGCCAGTGTGCCCATCGCCATGGCGATGTGGTTCCGGTTTGCGTTCCAGGCGGCCACCACCGCGGCCCTGGTGGTGCCATTCAAAGGCTTGGCAGGGCTGCGCACTGGACACCCGCGCTTTCAGCTGGTGCGCGGGCTGTTGCTGGTCACCTCCAGCGCGCTGGCGTTCACCAGCCTGCGCTACACGTCGGTGGCGGAGTTCACGGCCATCGTCTCGCTCACGCCCTTGGCCATCACGGTGATTGCCGCGCTGAAACTCAAAGAGCGCGTCTCGGCCCTGCGTTGGGCGCTGGTGATCGGCGGCTTTGCCGGCACACTCATCATCATCCGGCCCAGCAGCGACGACTTCAACTGGGCGCTGCTGCTGCCGCTGGCGCTGGTAGGCACCAGCACCGCCTTCCAGCTGCTCACCAGCCGCTTGGCGCGCACGGAAGACCCGACGGTCACCCACCTTTACACCGGCCTCATCGGCATGCTCGCCGCCTCCGTGGCGCTGCCATTTTTCTGGGTGCCGCTGGCGTCCAGCTTTATGTGGATGATGTTGCTGTTGCTCGGGTTTCTAGGCACCGTCGGCCACTTCGTATTGATCCTCGCTTACAAACGCGCCAACCCTTCCGTGCTCACGCCCTACCTGTATGGCCAGATCGTTTTTGCCATGCTGGGCGGCTGGCTGGTGTTTTCACAAGTGCCGGATGCTTGGTCGCTGTTGGGCATTGCGCTGATCACGGGTTGTGGCGCATTGGGCACCTGGTTGACGGTGCATGAATCACAGCAGTCGCAACAAACGCAACAGTCCCGCGCGCCCGAGGCGGCCCGTGTGGTGCCTGAGCCCGTCGAGTCCTGAGCGCAATCCTGAACGCCTGAAGCGCCATGGCCCAATACTTCGAAGTCCACCCCGAGAACCCGCACGCACGCCTGCTCAAACAGGCCGTGAGCCTGCTGGAGAAAGGCGGCATTCTGGCGGTGCCCACCGATTCAAGTTACGCGTTGGTCTGCCACCTCGACGACAAAGACGCCGCCGAGCGTTTGCGCCGCATTCGGGGCGTCGATGACAAACACCACCTCACCCTCTTGTGCCGCGACTTGGGCGAGCTGGCCAACTATGCCCGCGTGGACAACCAGCAATACCGCCTGTTGAAGTCGGCCACGCCCGGCCCCTACACTTTCATTTTGCTGGCCGGCAAAGAAGTGCCCCGGCGCGTGAGCCACCCGCAGCGCAAAACCATCGGCCTGCGTGTGCCCGGCCACAAAACGCTCAACGAACTGCTGCTGCTGCACGGCGGGCCCCTATTGGCGACCACGCTGATTCCCAAGGGGGAGACAGAAGCGCTCAATGACGCGCAAGACATCCGCGACCGTTACGAACACGAGGTGGCCGCCGTCATCGACGCCGGCGCCTGCGCGCTGGAACCCACCACCGTCATCGACCTGAGCGACGGCGCACCGGTGGTGGTACGCGAAGGGCGCGGCTCCCTGGCGGCGCTGGGCTTGTGAGCGCCCATTGAAAAGCCCGCGAATTTGACTCTGAGACAATTGCCAAATGGATATTGCCGAACTCATCAAAACCGTCTTGATTTACGCCCTTCCGGTGCTCTTTGCCATCACCGTGCATGAGGCCGCGCACGGGTACGCCGCGCGGCATTTTGGCGACGACACCGCCTACGTGATGGGGCGCATCACGCTCAACCCCATCAAACACATCGACCCGGTCGGCACCATCTTGATGCCGCTGATGTTGTACTTTGCCACCAGCGGCGCGTTCCTGTTTGGATACGCCAAACCGGTGCCGGTGCGTTTTGGCAATTTGCGCAACCCCAAACGCGACATGATCTGGGTGGCCTTGGCCGGCCCCGGCGCCAACCTGGCGCAGGCGCTGTTTTGGGGCATCTTGCTTTACGCGCTGATTGGCACCGGCTTGACCGAGCCATTTTTCGTCAAAATGTGCCAAGGCGGCATGCTGGTCAACGTGGTGATGTTCGTCTTCAACCTGTTTCCGCTGCCGCCGCTGGATGGCGGGCGCATTTTGGTCGGGCTGCTGCCTTACAAACAGGCCGAGCTGGTATCGCGCGTCGAGCCCTGGGGTTTCTTCATCGTGATGGGCCTGGTCATCATGGGGGTGGTCAGCAAGCTCTGGATGCAGCCGCTGATGGCGCTGACCTTCGGCGCGCTTGAAATTGTCCTTTTGCCGTTTGCCTGGATGGCGCAGTGAAACCTCATCAACATCCAAGAACAATCAAGAACGAGGCGAATTCGAAGCCATGCCTGTGACACGTTTTCTCACCGGAATCACCACCTCCGGCACCCCGCATCTGGGCAACTACGCCGGCTCCATCCGCCCCTCGGTGCAAGCCAGCCGGCGCGCTGATGTGGAGAGTTTTTATTTCCTCGCCGATTACCACGCCCTGATCAAAATCGACGAACCGGCACGCATACAGCGCTCCACGCTGGAGATCGCCGCGAGCTGGCTGGCGGCGGGGCTTGACCCCGAAAAGGTCACGTTTTACCGCCAGTCCGACATCCCCGAAATCCCCGAACTCACCTGGCTCTTGACCTGCGTCGCTGGCAAAGGCATGTTGAACCGCGCCCACGCCTACAAAGCGGCGGTCGACAAAAACCTAGCCGCTGGCGCAGAGGCCGAATCAGACATCAACACGGGCCTCTTCATGTACCCGGTGTTGATGGCCGCGGACATCGTGATGTTCAACGCACACAAGGTGCCGGTCGGGCGCGACCAGGTGCAGCACCTGGAGATGACGCGCGACATGGCAGCCAGTTTCAACCACCGTTATGGTGATCATTTCACCCTGCCCGAGGTGGTGATCGAAGACAACGTGGCCACCCTGCCCGGCCTGGATGGCCGCAAGATGAGCAAGAGTTATGACAACACGATTCCGCTGTTCTCCTCGCGCGAACAACTTAAAAAGCTGATCGCCGGCATCGTCACCGACTCGCGCGCGCCGGGCGAGCCCAAAGTGGTGGAAGGCTCTGCGCTGTACCAGATTTACCAGGCGTTTGCCAGCGATTCCGAGGCCACCGCATTGCGCAAAGCCTATGCAGACGGCATTGCTTGGGGCGACGCCAAACAGATCCTGTTCGAGCGCATCGACCGTGAAATCGCGCCGATGCGCGCCATGTA
>JANOYE010000352.1:0-7474 GCA_031428695.1 Rhodoferax sp.
GTGCCGATGATTCAGGGCGTCATTGCAACGCCCGTGCGCCAGGATGCGCACTTTTGCGCGTCATGCCAGTCGTTTTTGACGCCGTGAGACCGAACGCACCCACAGCACCTCCAGGGCACTGGCGCGCTGATGGCGCAGGCGGTCTATGTGCTCAGATTGACTTCAGGCTCGGGCATGGGTGACTCTGCAATGGATGGCAATATTCTTCGCCGCACGATCACCATGGGCGAGCCACAGCAAGTGCACAGCAGTTGAGGCCGTGGCGCGGGCGGGGTCGGTGGGGCAGCAGGTTGTTTGAACACCAGCAACTTCAGCAATGCAATCATGCGTTTGCAGTTCGGATGCAAAAAGCCAAAGTTGCGCGAGCGCCTGAAACCCTTGGGCAGCACGTGCTGCAGCACCAGCCATAAAAAGGTGGCCCCGCTGACGCTGCGCAGCACGGTCTTTTGGGTCTTGCTGTCACGCCAGCGATAAGTGACCTGGCCGTTCTGGCAGCCGATGATGTCGCGCTCCTGGATCACGCCCCGGTACAGGTAGCGCCCCAGGTAGACCAGGGCCTTGTGGCCATTGCCCACCCCCTTGCAGTCCACCACCCATTTCTCTGGCAAGTCAGGGGGCAGCGGCAAACCCTCAGCCACCAGGGCCGCCAACAGCTTGGCGCGAAACACCTTGGCCAGCGCCTTGTGGTTGAACAAATAGCCGCTACCGCTACCGCTACTGCCACCACCAGCGCCATCCCCCTTGGCGCTCTTGCGCAAAGTGCGCCACAAGCCTTTGTCGGCATCCAGCGCCGCCGCTGGCATCACCACATGCACATGCGGGTGAAACGCCAGTTGGCGCGAATGCGTGTGCAACACCGCCACCGCGCCGGGGCTGCCCTGAAGCTGTTTGTGGTTTTGGCTGAAGGTGCGCAGCCTGTCCCGGATGACACCAGGCGCATTGCATCATCCGGTCATACACCGTGCGCTGGCGCCCCCAGGCCAAGCCGCGCAGTTCCGCGGGCAAGGTGAAGGTGATCAGGAAATAGCTGCCCGCCACCAGGCGGCTGGTTTGCCGCTCAATCCAGCGCTGGCTCTCAAAGTGCTGGCAGTGCGGGCAATTGCGCTGCCCGCAGGAGTGCGGCACCAGGCGTTGCTCGTCACAGCGGCTGCACTTGGCCAACATGCGCGGCGCCATGCTGGAGCGGCACAGTTTCATGGCATTCAAGGCCTGGCGCTGGCTGGGCAGCGCGCTGGCGCCGTACTGGGCCAGGTAGTCGGCCTCAAAGCGTTCGATTGCAGGGTGTAGAACTTGAAACCATAGAGGTCAAGTTTGACGGCGCTCCAGGAGTGCGAGTCAACCAGGGAGCTGAAGTAGTTGGTCAGTTGCGCTGGCGACAGGTTGTCGATGCAATGGTCGAAGTAGTCGCCCATGCGCCGGATGCCACGGGCATAGGCGTCGATGGTTTTGGGTTGCAGGCCTTTGAGCTTGAGGTGTTTGAGGTGGGTTTGGTAGCGCTCATCGAAATCAGCCTTGGCTTTGTTGGCGGTAGTCATGCTGCTGTGTCCTGTGGAAGTATTGCAAAATCACTCCAACAGAATTGAAGGGGTGAAGGTGCACAATAATTCGTTTCAGGAGGATGGTGAATTACTCCGCGTAGCGGCTTCGTCCAACCCTGCTATCGAGCGGACACCCTACGGGCTGCGCCCTTCGGCTGCCGCTCATGTTGAACGTTAACGCAACCTGGCCTTTGCGTTCACCAAATACCAGTTGAAGGTCAACGGTAATAGTGGCGACCGAAGACCGATTGAATCCCCAGAACATCACCCCAAACGCCAACAAAGCAGCCCGCCCGGCGTGGCGATAGCGCAATGTGACCGGGCTTTGGCGTAGACCGCGCGTGGAGGGGCGGTGCTGCTCAGAAAAAAATGCCACCATGCTTCAGCATGAGGCATTTTTCGTGCTCGCGTGCGTTCACTCCAAAACCGCAGCACATTGCGCTGTCGCCGCGCTGGGCGGGCGGCGGCACCTTGCCTTGTTCAGGTATTTTTGGAAATCGTGATCGACGGAAACTTCGACGAAAAGTCTTTGTTTTTCGCCGCGATGGACACCGCCACCTGGCGCGCCACGGCTTTGTAGATGGCGGCGACTTCGCCATCCGGGTCGGCCACCACGGTGGGCATGCCGCTGTCTGCTTGTACGCGGATTTGCATGTTCAGGGGCAGCGCGCCGAGGTAATCCATTTTGTAATCAGCGGCCATCTTTTTGCCGCCGTCAGCGCCGAAGATGTGTTCGATGTGGCCGCAATTCGTGCAGACGTGCACGGCCATGTTTTCGACGATGCCCAGAATCGGCACGCCGACTTTTTCAAACATCTTGATGCCCTTTTTGGCGTCCAAGAGCGCAATGTCTTGCGGCGTGGTCACAATCACCGCGCCGGTCATCGGCACCCGTTGGCTTAAGGTGAGCTGGATGTCGCCGGTGCCGGGCGGCATGTCAACGATCAAATAATCCAGGTCGCGCCAATTGGTTTGCCGCAACAGTTGCTCCAGCGCCTGGGTGGCCATGGGGCCGCGCCAGATCATGGCTTCGTCTTGCGCCACCAGGAAACCAATCGACATGACCTGCACGCCGTAGTTCTCCAGCGGGTCCATGGTTTTGCCGTCGTCGCTTTCGGGGCGGCCTTCGACACCCATCATCATCGGAATGCTGGGGCCGTAGATGTCGGCGTCGAGCAGGCCCACGCTTGCGCCTTCGGCGGCCAGCGCCAGCGCCAGGTTCACGGCGGTGGTGCTTTTGCCCACGCCGCCTTTGCCCGAGGCCACGGCAACGATGTTTTTGACTTTGGGCAAGAGCTGCACGCCGCGTTGCACCGAGTGCGCGGCGACTTTGGTGTAGACGTTGACAGACACATTGCCCACGCCCGCCACGCCCTTGGCGGCAGCCACCAGCGCCTTGCGAAACGCCGCTGTTTGGCTTTTGGCCGGGTAACCCAGCTCTATGTCAAACGCCACGTCGGCGCCTGAAACCGTTAGGTTCTTGAGTGCTTTGGCGGATACGAAATCTTTGTTCGTATTCGGGTCTACCACCGCTTTGAGCGCTTCCAAAAGCGCTGTTTCTGTCACTGCCATTGATTCCTCCTGAAGGGTTGAAGTTTAGCTGGGCACCCAATTAGCCTGGTTATCCCCGTGAATACGCTCCCCCAGAAAATCCAAAAACCGCCGCACCGCCGGCACCATGCCCCGGCGCGACGGGAACACCGCATGCACTATCGCCGCCTCTGGCCCCCAGCCGGGCAGCGCGGGCACGAGGCTGCCCGCACGCAGCTCGTCGGCGCACATGTAGTCGGGCAAAACACACATGCCGGTGCCGCTGACTACCGCGTGTTTGAGGGTGGCCAAGTCGTCCGCCACCAGGCGCGGCTGGTGCAGCAGGGAGAGGCTCTGCCCGCCTGGGCCCACCAGCCGCCAGCTCGATTTGCCGTCCACCGCCGACATGTTGACGGTGTCCAGCCCAAACAGGTCTTGCGCTGTCCTGGGCACGCCTTGGCGAGCCAGTTGCAATGGGCTGGCCACCAAAAAAGCCTGCGTGGGCCCAAGGTTTTTGACGACCAGGCTGCCGCTGTCGTCCAGCGAGCGGCGCACCCGCAGCGCCACGTCAAAACCCTCTTCGACCAAATCCACCACGCGGTTGGTCACCTGCATGTCCACCCTGACCTGCGGGTAACGCGCCAAAAACGCGCCCAGCACCGGGCCCACGGTGCTTTGCGCCAGCGTTACCGGGCAGGCCACTTTGACGGTGCCATGCGGCTCGGTGCGCGCTTGTTGCATGGCCTCGTCTGCCGCTTCAGATGCGTCGCGCACCGACAGGCAGTGGCGGTAAAACAACTCGCCCGGCTGTGTGAGCGAGAGCTTGCGCGTGGTGCGCTGCAACAAACGCACACCCAGGCGCGCCTCCAACTCGGCCACGCGGCGGGAAAGTTTTGACTTCGGCACCCCCAGCCTTCGCCCAGCGGCGGCAAAACCGGCGCAATCGACCACTTCGGCGAAGTACAACATGTCGTTCAGGTCTTGCATGGCGGTCTTTCTTGATGAATTTTGCTCAGCACCGGTGGTGCCCCCCAACACGAGTTCAACCCACTTATTGTCCCATTTTCAGGACAATATATCTCAAATTTGGCTACTTATCAGTGATTAGGTTCTCAATAACAATAACCCCATCGTTCAACCCCGCCTCACGTGTGAGGCACGAAAGGCCTTCCATGAAAGTTCTGCACATTGACTCCAGCATCCTTGGCGCCAACTCGGTTTCGCGAGCGCTCACTCACCAGATCGTTGAGCAATGGCGGGCCACGCACCCTTCAACCGTGGTGGACTACCTGGATCTGGCGCAAAACGCGCCTAGCCACCTGGACGCG
Organism: Rhodoferax sp.; assembly: GCA_031428695.1. Lineage (GTDB taxonomy): Bacteria > Pseudomonadota > Gammaproteobacteria > Burkholderiales > Burkholderiaceae_C > JANYCG01. Next base: position 4,397 of record JANOYE010000352.1, read on the forward strand.
CATTCCATTGGTTTTCGCGCACCACCCCAAGCCGCCCCATTAACGCTGCGGCAAATCGAAGAAAACGCGATTTCTGAAAAGCTGGTCGCCCAGTTTTTAGCCGCCGACGTGGTCGTGATTGGCGCACCTCTGTACAACTTCACTGTGCCCACCCAATTGCGCGCCTGGATCGACCGCATCGCCCAGCCCGGTCGCACCTTTGGCTACACCGAGAAAGGCCCGCACGGACTGGCTGGCGGCAAAACCGTGATCATCGCCTCGACGCGCGGCGGTGTGTATTCCACCTCCGAAGGCGGCCGCGCCATGGAGCACCAAGAAAGTTACCTGCAAACCGTGTTCGGCTTTTTGGGCGTCACTGACATTCGCTTCGTGCGCGCTGAAGGCGTGGCCATGGGAGATGCGGCCAAAACCGCTGCGCTAGACGCCGCCACCCTGGCCGTGCGCGCCCTCGTGACGCCCGCTGCGAATCAGGACGACGCAAAAATCGCAGCTTGACGTGAATTAGGTTTAAATATATTTTTCTACTAAATACTTAGAAAAATTTTCCGGGATTAAGTCACGAATTATTTACAAAGTACGCTATTTTTTTAAAATTAAAATTGATTATTATTAGTACTATAAACAATACAAAATTGCATTTATACGAAACTTTAAGCTAACCCACGCCGCGCATGATTAGCGCGGCGCTGGCATCTGCAATCTTTTCCAACTGCGCAAAGTCGATGGCTTCGCCCCGATCCGCTGGGGTGTGAAAACCAGGGAAGGTGCCGATCATCCCGGCGACGCGCGTGTGCCCCGCACCCAGCACCTGGCCCGCTTCGCCCGGCGTTCTTGCATTGCCATTGGCGTAACTGGCGACCAAGGGTGACAGCGCCGGTCGCACTGTGGCTTCTGATGTCGCTGTTCCGACGACGCATTGCGGGGAGGTCACCATTGCGGGAACAGCTCAGACTTCAAGTTGCCCGCTGTAATCTGCCCGCCGGGCTGGAGCAAGGAGCGAATGGGGAACTTTTGGAACTCCGTCTGGCAACCCAGTTTGTCCAACCGCTGCCGTATCCACGCAGCGGTGCGCTCCTCTGAAGGCATGCCAGCGCGGTGCTCGCCGAGGCTCAAATAGGTGTTGACGTCATCGGCCAGGCCGTGGCACGTGGCTTGCGCGTTCATGGCATTGGCCCAAGCAGACGCCCCCAAGGACGAGGCGCAAAAGGCGCGCTTGTATAGTGTCAAAGCGAATTCCGCACCCACCAAGGAGACCCCCGATGAATGTTGCAGAAGCCCTGCAGGCCCGCCGATCTACGCGCAAATTCACCAACCAGCCCGTCACCAAAGAACAGGTCACCGCCCTTTTGGACACCGCCCGCTGGTCGCCCTCGGGCGGCAACTTGCAGCCCTGGAACGTGGTGGTGCTGATGGGCGAGGCCAAAGACAGCTTGGTAGCCAAAGCGCGACAAGCTTTGATGTCCGGCGCACCCTCTGAGGAAGGCGCTGACCCAATCTACCCTGAGAGCCTGTGGTCGCCGTTTCGAGATCGCCGCTACAAAATCGGCGAAGACATGTACGAAAAGCTCGGCATCCCGCGCGAAGACAAAGCCGCCCGCCTGATGTGGGTGGCCCGCAACTACGAATTTTTCGGCGCGCCCGTCGGCATGTTTTTCGTCATCGACAAACGCATGGGGCGTGGCCAGTGGGCGCACCTGGGCATGTTCATGCAATCACTCATGCTCGTGGCGACTGAGCAGGGGCTGGCCACCTGCCCGCAAGAGTCGTGGGCACGTTTTCGCACGCTGCTGCACACCGAGTTGGCGCTGAACTCCGATCAAATGGTCTATTGCGGCCTGGCGCTGGGGCATGCCTCAGGCGACCCGGTGAACCAGTTGCGCAGTGATCGGGTGGCGGTGGAGGAGTTCACGCGGTTTCTGTGACCCCCAACTAGCCCGACTGCCCCAATTGATATAATCATATCAATTGATGGAGTCCAATCATGCAACGTGAAGCTACCGCGATGACCGTGCGCCAGAATTTGGGTGAATTGCTCAATGGCGTGCAATACCGGCAAGACCAAGTCGTCATCACCAAGGCGGGCAAACCCGTTGCGGCCTTGGTGGACATGGTGGCCTTTGAGAAAGTGCGCGAATCTCAAAAAGACCAATTTGGCCGCTTGTGGGCCGAGTTTGCCAAAGGGTTTGACGATTTGTCGGAAGAACAGGCAGATGCTTTGGCCCGTGAAGCAGTCGCCGAAGCGCGAGCAGAAATCAAGGCCCGTAAGGCTGCTGGATTGCCGCCACGAGGCGCGCCTCCCAAGCCGACTCAATGAAATGCGTGATCGACACTAATTTAGCGGTGTCTTCGTTAATTTCACCCGGCGGGCCACCGGCGGGTGTACTGCAAGCTTGGCGCGAAGGTGGGCTCGAATGGGTAAGTTGCATTGAGCAAATCGACGAACTCTTCGTCACGCTGACTTTGCCGAGAATTTACGCAAAAGTTCGAGGTGGATTGCCTGTCGCGAAACAGCTGATTCAAGAGATTGAAAAATCAGTTGCCCTTCAGGCGTTGGTATCGCCAATTCCTTCGATTTGCCGCGACCCAAAAGACGACTACCTCTTTGCCCTATTCGACCAAGGCCACGCAGATTGGATAATCTCAGGCGACAAAGATGTCGTCGCGCTGAAAGGCCGCTACCCCATTCTGACCCCGCGCCTCGCTCGGTTTGATGAACTGCTCGTCATTGCCGCATTTCGGGCACCGAAAGTAATACTTCACGCAGCGAGGCTTAAAACACGGGGTTCAGCCGCGCAATTCATATGCACGCCGGGAAGGCACAAAGCCGGGACGCGCGGGCGTGGCTTCGTTGCGACGTCTCCGCGGTCACTTTGCAGCTTCGCTTTTGAATGCGCCCGCAGACTGCTTCCTCCGCTGCTCGGCGGGGCCGGTCAGCGGCCAGTCATCCGAGGGAGTGCGGCTGTCGCTCATCAGCGCCAGCGCCTTTTCCACGAGTTCCGGCTTGCTCGCGGCGAGATCGGTTTTTTCGCCGCGGTCGGTCGCGAGATCGTAGAGTTCCACCTGCGCCTGCGGGCCGGC
>JANOYE010000353.1:0-1805 GCA_031428695.1 Rhodoferax sp.
GGTCTCAACGCCGCAATTTGCCTGCTTATTTTGGGTAAGCTTTTCAGCCACTGAAGTTTTGCCGGGCCACTGCATCCGGCGCTAAACGCGGTAAGACACGGTCGTCATAACTTTGGCTGCCGCCCGCATCAAGTCCTTCACCGGCTGCGGCAACTCCAGTGCGCCGAGCTGGTGCGCCTCACGCGCATGCACCGCCTCCTCATCACGCATTTGCGCCACGATGGCGCGTGAATTTTGGTCATTTGGCGGCAACAAATCGAGGTGGCTTTGCAGGTGCGCCGCCACCTGTTTTTCGGTTTCCTGCACGAAGCCCAAACTCACCCGATCACCCAACTTACCGGCCACAAAACCCATCGCGAAAGCGCCCGCGTACCAAAGCGGGTTCAGCAAAGAGGGCCGCGCGCCGAGTTCCTGCAAACGCCCGGCCGTCCACGCCAGGTGATCTGCCTCCTCCTCGCTGGCCTTCGCAAAATGGGCTTTCAGCGCTTTGTTATCAGTAGCAAGGGCCTGCGCCTGGTAAAGCGCCTGGGCACACACCTCACCGACGTGGTTGACGCGCATCAGGGCCCCTGCGTGGGCTTTTTCATCAGCCGAAAGCGCCGCCCCGCCCTCCGCCAAAGTCGGGCAGGCGCGCCCGGCGGGAGGTTTGGCATACAGGGTGCGCAACGCCTCGTCAGCACGTTCAATCAAAGTATCGACCAGGGCCATGGCTCACCCGGTTTTCAGTTCGCCAACCGGGTGGGTAAACGGGTTGATGACATGCACGCCCAGCGGGCGCTTCAGTGAACCGGCGTCTTCCGAATACAAGGTTTTTACACCATGTTCGGCGCAGACCGCGATGATCAGGGCGTCCCAAAGCTGGTAGTGGTGTTTGGCCACGAGTTCAAAGGCCTCTTGATAACAACCAGGGCTTGCGCCCAACACCCGAACGCCGGTCGAGAGATTGCGCATCAGTTCCAGCACACCCGTGCGGGTGGTCACGTTTTTTCGAAGCGCCACCGTCACGAATTCGCCCATCACTTGGCCTACCAGGCAGGCATGGGCGCTTCTGGTCAACCCAGCCATCAAAGACCTGGCGGCGCGCTGCTTTGAAAGCGGCGCGTCAGGCTCGGTCGCGTAGATCAGGACATTGGTGTCCAGCGTCCACGGAGCATCAAACGTCGTAGGCGTCATTGCGGTTGAATTTTTCACCCGGTTTCACGATGTTGCCTGACAGTCGAAACGCCAATACCTTTTCAATCCACACCTTGCGCTCCTGAGCGGTCATCGCAGTTTTCTCAACCTGCACCAGCCTGAGCAGCGGCTTGCCATACCGCGTTACCGTCAGCTCTTCACCCGCAGCGACGCGCGCAGCCACGGCTGAAAAATTGTGAATCACCTCGCGGGAAGTAATGGCGCCCATGGAGCATCCTTTTGTTGCTGAATTTGCTGAATTTGCTGAATTTGTACAGCGAATTGTATAACAAATTGTATAACATCGCCAATCCGCCACGCCACTTCACGACCCACTTTGCGGATCGGCTGGAAGGCGTTAGAAATCAGCCTGTTGCACCCCCACAACGAAAGCACGGGAATTTGACCTTTTTAAGGGCCAATCCTTTGCCAAGCCCTGCCGCGTCTGGTTCAATACACCCAACTTCCTTGACAGGAGGTTGGCCCGGGGAGCCGAAACTCTCGAACCCTCTTTCGGCGCCCTATGTTTAACCTTGGAGAAACTCTGAAATGAAAAAAACTCTCGTAGCACTGGCAGCACTGGCTGTCGTCGGCGCGGCATCCGCTCAGTCGTCTGTGACGCTTTATGGCGC
>JANOYE010000354.1:0-11495 GCA_031428695.1 Rhodoferax sp.
TGCTCGCGATCAAAGACAAGGAGACAAAGAAGAACAAGCAATTGAGTACACTTATCCACAGCTGCCGGTTCAAAAACCAGCAGCCCGCCCTGGCTCAATATTGGATCGGCAGGGTGGCTCAATATTCAATCGGCGCTGACAACTTGGGGTTGAATCAGGCATGAGCTGCATCTATCGGCTCTACAGCCAATCGCATTCCCATTGCCTTCAGAATCGCCATGAGGCTTTTCATTTCTGGATTACCGCGTGCGGAGAGCGTGCGGTAAAGTGTTTTTGCATTCAGATCGGTTTGCTCAGCAAGCTTCGGCACGCCGCCAAAGGCAGTTGTGATTCGACGCAGCGCCAGCAAAACTTCTTCCTGATCGCCATCCTCAAGCACTGCGCTGAGATATGCCGCAGCCTCTTGGGGGTTGTCTTTGAACTCCCGAACCGTTGCCTCTTCATGAGTCACAGAAGCAGCATGATTCATGTTCCACTCCTATTGCGAGTCTTCCAATCTTCCCAGTAGCCGACTGCTTTCGCAATGTCGGTGTCCTGGGTCCCTTTGTCCCCACCACAAAGCAGGAGGACGATGGTCTGGCCATGGAGTGCGTAATACACCCGATAGCCTGGTCCCATGTCGATCTTGAGTTCGCTTACGCCGCTGCGCAATGACCTGGTACTACCAGGGTTGCCAGCGCCGAAGCGGTCAATACGACGGCGAATTGCTGTCTTCGCCTGCATGTCGCGAAGCCTCGAGAGCCAGTCGGACAACGGAACCGAACCATCTGCTTTCATGTACCGGATGATTTCCATGTTGATTATTCGCTTAAAGGCGACTTTATGCAAGTCCCGTCTTTAGCATTTTCCTATTCTCCTTAATGTGTTCGGCGAAATGCCGAGTTGGTATGAGCCTCACTGCGAACAGCAAAGCGTCTTTGAAATGCTGCGCAGGGCAGCTTGAGGGCGATGTAGGCCCACGAAAACCAATGTGCAAGCGCTCGCGCGAACGTCAGCCTTGCACTTTGACTCTCATGGCCATCATCGTGACCGTGTTGTGGTCGAAACTTGAAATGCCGCCAGCCGCGCCTTTTGAGACGCCGACGACTCACAATGCGCGGGGCATCATGTCGATTTTGAGCTTATCACGGAGAGTGGAACAAACCGGAGGCTGGACAATCTGGTATGGGTTTGCTGCCATCGTGGGCTCCCCTTAACTCGCTCCCTTTTGCGGCTGAACGTGGTGGGAAAGCAACTTCGGCTCCTGAGCGGAAGGCTGCTTGATGATGCCCAGCCCCCGGTTTGTTCCACTCTCCAATTACTGCAAGCGCCGCAGAGGCAGGTGCCGGCCAGGGTGCGCAGCGCCCGACCTGTCTCCAGGGGCCGGGCCACGCGGTGGGGGTGGTCAGGGGTAGCCTGAATATCTGACTGATTTCTACGCCCCTGCAGGGCGGGCGCGCTGCTCAATTTGTGCGAATCCGCACCCTTGGCAACCCGGCTTGTCCGAGCGGGCGGGGTTTAACCCACGCCGGCGCCAAGGGTGGGTGGCGACGCATATTGATCGCCCGGTCGGGAATTCTTGGATTCGCGGGAGCATCGGCCAATGCGTTGACGGCAGCGGATTCGCAAAAAGTTGAGGCGGGTCAGCCCAAAGGGGGCGCCTGGGTCGATACAGTGTCGGCGGCGACACTGGCCGTGGCTTGTCGCAGACCAGACGCGGCTACGGTTTCAACGCCGATGGTGTGTCCTTCCATTGTCAGAAACTCAACCTCATAGGCCGAACCCTGGCCATGGACATGCACCACAACACCAACAGCGCCCGGCTCCAACCCAAGGTTTGGCAAGGGCTTTGTGAGAGCGACGTGTGAATGTTCCTTCAGCATTTTTTCCTCCTAACCTGGGTCGGCAGTTGTCAATCGGACGTCGGCCTCGACTGTACCTTGCTGCCCGACGAGAGCGGTTGTTTGGGTGGGGTTTATGGTGACCAACAGGTCACAAGACAGTTCCTTATGCGCCTTGCGTCCGAGCTTTTCTCAGCCGATACCGGCACCAAGAAAGTGGCGTGGCAGCGGCGCACGCAGGGTGCAAACAGCGGCGACAAAAAAGGCCACGGCTCCGTAAGGAAGGGTGGCCATGAGCAGGATTGGATCGCCTAAGCGTGATGCGTGGCGCTTTTATTTGGTTGATCTTCATCTTGTCGTTGAAGGGCTATTTCACGATCAACGCGATGCATTTCGGCGCGAATACCCTTGAACGCCCCAATGAGCGGCGCAAAGTACATCCGAATGCTATTGAGCATCAAACGGCGAACCTCACTGGACAGTTTCATTCGTACATCTCCTTAACCAGCGCGGCACTGGGATTGACCACGAACCGGCCAAATAGTACCAACTCCAGAACCAGCACGCCGTGAGCAGCGTTTTCGATTTCCTTGTGCACTTGGTGGTCCGTGATTCTCTTGCCGGGCTTGCAGCTTACCTTCGACTCGTGCTCAAAAGTCCAGCGGTAGCCCCGCCTTGCGGACCTGCCCGGTTTGGGCCTTTAACTGGCCAGGAAAGTTGGCGTCAAACACCCCGCCTAGGTCGGCGCGGTTTTAGCGGCAGCGCACTTGCGTTTTAATGCGCGTGTGATAGGTTGTTTGCATGACCATCAAGACACACACGCCCTCGCCTGTCGAACAACGCATCGTCGCTTCCCTTGCGCATGGCATGCAACTGGATCTGCCGATTCCGTTCGATGCCGCCTACCGGGCCGTTTCCCCCGCCATTCGGGACTTGCATCCAGACCAAGCGCCTGCCCTGCCCCTGTTCTTGACGTGGCTGGGGTGGTGCCAAACAGACTTGACCCTGCGCCAGGCTGTGCACATGTGGGACAACTTCCTGACCGCCTATGTGAACGAGCTGCCCCGCTTGCAGCGCGCTGGCAGGCGTGTCAACTCCAAGGTGTCGGCCACCTTGCTGGCGCGCTTGCGTTTGATCACGGACATTTGTTTGCAAAAGCACTACTTGGCTTGGGAGCGGCGCATGGCGCTCACCCGAACTGGCAGGCTCACGCTGGGCCTTTGGCGCTTTGCGGCAAGGGGACTTGTACTGGCGGCCTCGATCCTGGTTTTTTCGTACTGGTTTGAACGAATGGCCGCCGCTGCATCGCTCGAAGGGACGTGGTTCACCGGTTGATTCTGCTCCGACGTGCCGCATCAGCGGCCTCAAACCGCACCGCGTTACTCTTATGCCAACCCGGTTTTGGCTTCGCGTTACTCTTACGCCCAGCCTTCGCCAAGCGCTCTAAATCAGCAGATATCACGGTCAGCAAATCCGAAAAAACCCCGTTTAGCGCCAAAAAGGGGGCCAAACGATGCGCTTACGCCCTGCAATCCAGGCTCGCCACCGGCGGCCGCAGCGGCCTGATCTGCGGCGCATTACTCTTACGCCCAGGGGTGTAACGCCTCGGATCCCTCAAGTTTCTCCAAAGGCACCGCACCGCCGGGAAACGCGTCGATTCCTTATGGATGCACGGGCTTACGTCGCCAATGGCCAGTCGTCTTGAACACCATGTCGCGGGCATCCCCGGCCACCTCCCCGCCAAACGCAGCTGGCACGAGCTTGACTTCAGGTCGCCAGGACAACTGCGCGTTGCGCCGCCCATACAGACGTCCCCTCCCAACATACACGACGCGCCTGATTTGTCAAATGCGCAGATGAGGCCCGGCCCGCCGCGGGGACTTGCTTTTTGAGGCTCCTGTGTCATTCTGTTTTGAGGGGGTGGTGCTCTTCGCAAAGTGACGCAAGCGCCACGCCTCAAGCCCACGGTGATTCGCCAAAAAGCCATTCACCGTGCCCCAGCTCCGCCTTGTTTGCTACTTGCACTTATTCAGAAAAAAACACCCACATGTCCTTGATCCCCCTGTTCCCCGACGATGCCCCCATGGCCGACCACACCCTGCTGGTCAGCACCCGCCCCGAAGGCCTGCTGGCCGCCCTTGACGAAAACCTTTTGCGCCACCACCTGTCCAGCTTTCGCACGCTGCCGGAACTGGACGCGGCGCGCGACGCCCTGCAGCAGGCCGCGACCCGGGGCATCGCCATGCTGCCCAACGGCCAGCTGCTGCAAGGCCAACTGGTCGGCTGGCCCGTGCTGGTTCAGCCCAGCCACGCGTTTTCCTGGGCGCAAATTTGCAGCATTCCCAACAGCGCCAACAACGCCGTCTACTTTGACCAGTTCATGGCGGCCTGGCGCGGCGTGCAATGGGTCAAGCCGCAGATCGGGAGCCAAAGCGTGGTTTTTCCCTGGCTGATCGATGCCGAGACGGTTTATGACGGCGCGCCGCTGCTGCCCCACCGCGCGATGCAACACGCCCTGCGGCGCTTCGCCAAGGAACCGCAGCGCCAGCCGTTCCAGCTGTTCGGTCGCCTGCCCGAGGCCATACGCACCACCCGGCGCCCCCTGGTGCTGCTGGCCATGGCGGTGCTGTTTGGGCCTGCCAACGCGCCTGCGCCGCAATGGAGCGTCACGCCTGAAGTGTGCAGCCGCTTCGGCGCCTTGGTTTCCAACCTGCTGGGTGGCGGGCAGCCGCTGCAGCAGGTGCTGGTGAACCAGCCCCTGCCCTGGCGGGCGGCGGTGCGCGCCGCGCGCGCCATGCAAATCGGTGCCGCCCTGGCCCACGGCGTCAGCCATGGTTTCATCACCGACCTCGAAGGTTTTCCCAAGGGCGGCTCCTTGGCACCTTGGGAGCCGGTGCATTTGAGCCTGCGCTTTCGCCGCACGGCCGATGAGCTCGACGATGTCGTGGAACGCGAAACCTGGAACTACCCGGCCTGGTGGCAGCCGTCCAACCACCTCGATGGTCTGCTGCAAGAAGAGCAAACCGGTTGGTTGTCCACCGGCAACACGACACCCTTGGCCCTCACCGGCAATGGCCATACCCATTGAGCAGATGCCCGCTTCAACGCGCCAACCACTTGCAAATGGCGTCGGTTCGGGACTTGCTTTTTAAGGCGGCTCTGGTACTTTGAATAGAGTCTCCGGCACATTGGTGCGCGCAGACTGGCACCGAACGCCCTCGGAACCGGCCAGGCCAGCGCCCACAAAGGCTCAGGCGACTTTTTGTAAGCAAGCGCCAACTTGCTGAATTTCTCCCACTAACCCACCCTCTGTTTGAACCCGGCGTCGCTGGGTCTCTACAGGGGATTTTGACAAAACAATTGAATGCGACCCATTACAAATTCACCAATATCCTTCCCGGCTTCGGCCGGAAAACTTGCCCTCGAACAGTCGGACACTCGGCTTCCCTTTTGGGTGCACGCGGCCCACCCGGCGCAGTTGCCGGCCATCCAGGCTTTGCGCGCCCAAGCCTATGGGCGGCACCTGCCCGGCCAGGATCAGCGCATGACGGCGGCGGAAGTCGTTGATCTCAGTCCGGGGGTGTGTGTCCTGGTCGCCACCGACAAACGCGATGGTGGGCTGCTGGGCACGCTGCGGATCCACACCAATTTCCACCAACCGCTGCCAGTGCAGGCTGCGGTGGGCTTGCCGGCCCGTTTGGGTGCGCGCCTGGCCGAGGCGACCCGCTTGGTGGTTCTGCCGGGCCGCCATTCGACCTTGGTCAAGCGGGCTCTGTGCAAGGCTTTTTATCTGTTTTGCCAAACGAGCCGGATCAACACCCTGGTGATCGCCGCGCGGCCGGCCCTGCAAAAGCAGTACCGGGCCATGGGCTTCACACCGGCTCTGGATCCGGACCGGCCGGTGTTCCTGTCATGTTTCCCAGACATTCCGCACCAGGTGCTGGCCCTGTCGGTGGCCGAGGCCCCCCGGCTTTGGGCCGATCACCCGTGGTCGCACTTCATGACCGGTATCGAACACATCGACATTCTCCTGGAGCCGTTCGACTCGGCAGCCGTTTCGGATCACGTTCGGACAAAACCCTCGTTTTATGGGGCCGGTGTGACCGGATGAACACGCTTCCTTTTTAGCCTCTTTTTTAATTTCTTCTTTTACCTTTAATAGGCCTACCTCCATGACCTTGAGCTTCCGATTTTTTTCAGCCAATTGTTTCAACCGATCGACCAAACGCCGGGCATTGCCCATGGCGTCGCTGGCTTTGGCCGTCGCCTTGACCTTGGCCGCTTGCGGCGGGGGCAGTAACAAGGCCCCGTTGCCCGGTGCACCGACCAATCCGAGTGCTGCGCCGCCACCGGACTTGGCGGTCGCTGACCCCGCTGTGGCCTTGGTCGCCAGTGTGCCAGCACCCAATTACGCTGCGGGCAGCGAGGAGATGGCGGCATTTCAGACCTTGAACGATGCACGGTCGGCTTGTGGTTTTGGCCTGCTGGCGCAACATGTCAAACTGGATGAGGCGGCACGCGGCCACGCCGATTGGCTGATCCGCAATGGCTACGATGGCCACTACCAGGTCGCCAACACGCCTGGGTTCACCGGCGTCATGCCAGCCGAGCGTGTGGCGGCGGCCGGTTATGGCAATTTGGGGACGTTTTTGTCCACCAACCTTCTCTACGGGGTGCACGGTTCAGCGGTGGAACTTGGCAGAGGAGTGGCATCGGTCCTGGGTTTGCTCAATGCGCCCTACCACAGCGCCGGGATGTTGTCTGGTGCGCTGGAGGTTGGCGTAGCGGTGCGCAACGTATCCGACGTGGGCGTGAGTCCCTCAGGTTCACGATTGCAAGTGGACTTTGACTTGGCGCATCGGACGGCGACGGGATCTCAGGAGCCCGCTGCCGACGCGGTGCTGACCTATCCTTGCGAGGGGCGCACGGGCGTGGATCGGCAACTCACCAACGAAACCCCGAACCCGGTGCCGGGCCGCGATCTGGCGACGCAGCCTCTGGGGACCTCGGTGATTGTGCGGCTGCGCCACAGGCACGTCCTGCGCATCACCCAAGCGACCATGGTGGAGGCTGTCACAGGAGTGGCCGTGACCTTGCGGGCACCGACGAGCACTGAACATGGCAATGACCCTCACGGAATATTCATGCGCCACGAAGCCTATGTGGCAGCCGAGAACCCGTTGCTGCCGCGCACCTCCTACTTGGTGAGTTTGCAAGGCACCAACGATGGCAAGGCGTTTTCGCGCAGTTTCAGGTTCACGACGGGGGATTGATTGAGGTGCCGCAATGGGCCAGTCCTTCTGCGAAGTGTGTGCGTTCGCTCGACCACTCGCGGTTGATAAGCGCCGGCCCCCGCAGCCAAAGAGGGAGAGCATTCACGAACATTTGACCGTTGTGGATTGCCCTGATCGCTCTTTCTGGTCGGTTGCGAGGACGAATTGGAAACGCGCAAAACGATCACCGTGGACTTGCCGGGCCCGGCACCCTGTGGTTCTCCCTTGACCATCACAGAAATTTGCAACGCCGGAACGGTGTACCTGGTCACCTGCACGGGTGGAATTTCGCCTAAACAGTTTCGGCGAGCTGGCAAAGTCTTGAACGAGCTTTGTCGGTCGCCCGCCATTTGAGCAAGGGCCAGTGTTCTGCAGGGATGGCGGCTCCCCGTTTTGCCAAAGGGTCACTGCAGCCGGGCGAAAGCCGACAAGTTGAAGCCGCTCAATCGGCAAATCGAATAACCTTGCTCCCGTCAGATTCATGACGACGGGACGAGCAGGAATTCATTTCGCCGCCACGATGCCCCAACTTTGAATCACGGATTTGACGCGCCTTTCGCCATTCGGGACCAGCTTGAACAAGTCTTCCTTGGCCCAGCGCAAGGCATCCAGGCATGCCAACAGGTCGTCGCTTATCGCGACGTCGAGACCTCTGAGGTCGAACAAATCAAAGGGGTAAGCCCGACCGTTGTAAGTCGCGGCAATGAAACGTGCGATGCGCCGGGCCTGGCCTGTGTCGCTTTTTTCGGCAATGTCCAGCAGACGCGCGTAGGCCTGTGCCGCCTGCGCCTGTGCGGGGGTCGCCCTTCGCATCCACTCGTCTTCGTCAGCGTTGGTTTTGGCGAAGATCGCTTCCAGATCGATCTCTGGCGCTTTCTGCGGTTTAGGCAATGCATCCTGAAATCCTCCATGGCAATCTTGCCAGTCAATGTAATGAATCCCGTGGTGCCAGTATCCTAGCCAGGGCAGTCCCTGCGCCTGAAATCAGCCTTCGCTGCTGCGGCTCCCGGATTGTTTCATTTTCGGTCAAGCTTTTAGGCTGCTCAGGCGCAACATGAGGGTCATGGGGTGGATCGGCGAGACCTGAAACCCAAAGTGTTCGTAGAACTGTTTGGCTTGCTCATGGATCGCATGAACCAGCAAGGCCCTGACCCCTGCCTGGTGGGACACGGCAACAGCGCGGTGGACGGCATCCAACAACAATGCCGCCCCCAGTTTGACGCCTTGGGCGCGTTGATCGACTGCCAGGCGAGCCAAGACCATCACGGGCACGGGATCGGGCATGTTGCGCCGAACCGCGCTGGTGGCTTGTTGATGGGAGACGGCGCCGGCTGCCATGGCGTAATAACCGAAGACTCGGTCAGACGGGTCGGCGACAACAAAGGTGCGGGTGGCACCGCTGAGTTGATTGGCCATCGCACGCCGCTTGAGCCATTCGTCCAAAACGCTCTCCCCGCACTCGAAGTCGGCGAGTTGATGCGCCAGCACAAGAGGCTCGGGCGGCTGGAGTTCCAGACTCATGCCTTGCCGGCTTTGGCAGCCCAAGGCGCCCGGATTTTTTGCAGGCGCGCCAGGCCGGGGTTGTGGCCCGCTGGCGCGTCGAGCATCTTGGCGAACTGCTTGAACCGGTCTGCATCCAAACTGAAAAAGACCTGGTCAATCACCACCGCCTGGGCTTTGGTGCACGCCGCCTCCAGCATGAAGTCCGAGCGGTTCTTGCCCAGCAACTGGGCCGCGTGGTCAATCAAGTCGCGCTGTTCGGGCATGGCCCGCAAGTTGATCGCCGCATCACGCATGGCTGCTCCTTCGATTCATGCACATCAAATTGGCGCATTTTACCGCTGCGTATATCTGTTGTCAATACAATACGTCCGCGATCCCGCCGGGATTGACGACGACGAGACGCGGAAAATCAGCGTTTGGCAATTCACCGGGGGAAGGCTTTGAACCAGTCCGGCGCGTCAGGGATTTTGGCGGGCAACCCGGATCAAGCCGTGGCTGCCACACCCGCTATCCGCTATAGACGTTGAATCATTCTCGGCTGCGGGCCTCGTCGTCGTCGGCATTTTCAGCCCGCAAGGATTGAGATTTCAAATGCGCTACTTTCTCGCGAAATTTTTGGACGGGTGACTCGCTTTTAAAAATCGGCACCGCGAGGTTTTCCCATTTATTTCGGTCGCTTTCCGACATTTCCGCCCACAGCTGCACAATACATTCAACGCCCAATGCCGCTTTCACTGAACTGGCAATGTCGTTGCGCAGATCAAGGACTTCCTTGCCTGCAGCCCCCAGCGCAAACACCAAATGGAACGGCACGTTTTTGTCCATACTCAGCCCTTCGGCCCGCGCGCCCAGCCAGTACAAGTTATCCACAGAATCTGTGGACAATACTTTTCCGGCCAGTGGCCGAAGCGCTTTGGAAAGCAAAGTCCACGACCCTTCAAAATTCCGCAGCTGTTGGTTTGCCAGGGCACTGAAACTGCCGTAGTAGGCTGTGGTCACTTGGATTCGATTGTGACCAAGTGCCCTCGATATTTTTAGCCGTGCGCCGACCAACTGTTTGTAATCCAGCATTTTAAATCGGCCGCCGCGCACCGGCGCAATCGCACCAGTTTGGGCCTCCAGCTGGTCAATCGCAAACTGGTGGCGCAGCCCGTGCAGGGTAATGCCCAGCCGCCCCCTGGCCAGTCCGAGTTTGCGTGCCAGGTCGTACATTCGCTGTTTGGCCTGTTTCAAAGTCCGCTTTTCCCAGGCCGCATGGCATTTGGGGGATACCGTGGCTTTGGCGTCGTCAAGCATGGCGCGGTAGCTGCCGTCGCTCAGTTCCTCAAAAATGATTTCCCGAGGGCGACCACTCTTGGTTCCCTGCGTAACATTTAATCGGTCGCCGCCATCCGCTTCATTGGGTTGGATGCGCAAACCTTCCTTCAAGCGCAGGCCAAACCCGGCCATCAGCCGCAGTACACGCGCGGCGATGGGATCCAAGGTTTCCATTTGCAGGGCTATCTCTTCAAACTTGATGCCCTTTGCGGTCCAGCTCTTGTCCTCGGTGGCGGCACGGTTGATGGTGAACTCGCCTTCCACCGTCGCGTAATAGCTGATGTCCTTGATTTCAATGCCTGTGGCACGCCAAAACCAGCGCCACGTATTGAAGTAGTTGATTTGGGCGCGTTTGCCCACCCCGCGATCGGTCCAGATCTCAAACATCTTGAACAACATGCGCGGTTTGCAGTCGCCCAGGGTTTTCATGTGGCGAAGCGAGCGGTCCATCATCAAGTCACGCACCGTCGAAAACATGTGGTCTTGGCGGTTGCGGAAGGTTTCCTCGCTGACACATTCTTTGGAGCCGCGCTGGGATTCCCTGCCGTATGCGTGTATGAAGTCGGATAGCTGCCGCTTCCAGTCATGACTATCGAGCTGGGTCAGCACCACGTGCCCAGGCGCCAAATGCAGGGCGGCGTCTGATCGTCCGATTTCGATGCGCTGCTCCAGCGTCCTGATCTTGCGGCCCTTGACGCGGGGCGGTTTTTGGGGATTCGCTGAATCCGGGCGTGGCTGTGCCTGCCGGCCCGAGGCCGACATTCCCGCGTTGTTGTCCGGCGCGGTGCCGGGGGTTGGTGTTCCAGATTTCATGGTGCTCCTAATGGGGGTCGATTTGTTTTCGTTGTCAAAAGTGACGGTAGGAAACCTAGCACTGGCTTGGGGTCGCTTTGGTAAGCCCTTGATTCCATTGAATTTCCTGTTCACTTTTCGATCCGTGTTTGAGGGCGTAAATGCGTGATCGGTTTTATCCATTGGTGCCGGTTATCGGTATGCCCTGGGAGGGGAGGATTTCATTGGCGTAGCGCTCCACCGGAAAGCGAAACACGCCTCGCAAATTGATGCCTTGCAGGCGCGTGGGAGCAATCTTTCCGGTGAGCTCAGCCGGAATCACCTGACGGCGGTTGGCCCAGCGATCCAAAACAGCCTGCATCTGGCTGGTGTTCCAGGCCATGATGATGTTGGCCAAGAGGCTCAAGGCATCGGCCACCGCCTGCATTTCCTCAGTCCGTTTGGCCTGCGCCGGGCTCACCCGTCCGGTGTAGATCGCGCGTTTCAACGCATTGACCGCCTCACCCCGGTTAAGCACCCGGCGCAGTTCATTGCGGAAGGGGTCTTTTAGGAAGTAGTCGACCAGAAACGCGGTTCTCAACAATCGCCCCAACTGCACGCCGGCTTCATAGATGGGGTCACCCCGCGCGGCAGAGCCAAACCGCGCCAGTACCGCCACCGCGCTGGCGTTGCCACTCATCACCGAGGCGGCCAAATGCACCAAGGTGTCCCAGTGCTTCTCAATCAAAGCTGTATCGATATTGGCCTCGCACACTGCGGCGATCTCGGGTGGAATGACCGTACCACGCGG
>JANOYE010000355.1:0-9527 GCA_031428695.1 Rhodoferax sp.
GGTGGTGATTTCCAGCTCGCCGCGCGCACTGGGCTTGATCGACTTGGCGATTTCCACCACTTGGTTGTCGTAGAAATACAGGCCCGTCACGGCGAAGTTGCTTTTGGGCTGGGCGGGTTTTTCTTCGATGCTGCTGGCTCGCCCGGCCTTGTCGAACGCCACCACGCCATAACGCTCAGGGTCTTGCACGTGGTAGGCAAAAACTGTCGCTCCTGTCGTTTGCTGATCCGCGCCGCCAAGCAAGGTGGTGAAGTCATGCCCGTAAAAAATATTGTCGCCAAGCACCAAGGCGCTGGGGCCATTGCCGACAAATTTGTCACCAATGATGAAGGCCTGCGCCAGGCCGTCGGGGCTGGGCTGCACCGCGTATTGCAGGTTGACGCCCCACTGGCTGCCGTCGCCCAACAGTTGCTGGAAACGGGGTGTGTCTTGCGGGGTACTGATGATCAAAATGTCGCGCATGCCGCCGAGCATCAAGGTGCTCAGCGGGTAATAGATCATGGGCTTGTCGTACACGGGCAATAGCTGCTTGCTCATGGCCAACGTAGCGGGGTGCAGGCGCGTGCCGGAGCCGCCTGCGAGGATGATGCCTTTGCGATTTGTCATGGGTTGGGGGTTAGGCTTGTTTTTCCAAAAACTCTGTGAGCATGCGGTTGACGCCGATTGTCCAGTGCGGAAGGGCCAACCCAAAGGTGGATTGAATCTTGTTGGTATCCAGGCGTGAGTTTAAGGGGCGTTTGGCGGCCGTCTGAAACGCCGAGGTGGGAACAGGCAGCACTGAAGTTACTACCATTTTTATAGCGTTTTGCGCTTTCTTTGCGTGACTTAGCACATGGTTTGCATAGTCAAACCAGGTGGTTTCTCCGCCTGCGGCCACATGATACAGACCAGAAAGGTCGTATCCCAAAGCCAATTTTTCGACGCCTTGGCGCAGCGCGTGAGCCGTGACGTCGGCCAGCAATTCGGCCCCTGTGGGCGCCCCGGTTTGGTCGTTGATGACTTTGAGTACGTCACGATCCTGCGCCAACTTGAGCATGGTCTTGGCAAAGTTGCCACCGCGTGCTGCGTAAACCCAACTGGTCCGGAAGATCAGATGCTTGCAGCCGCTGGCCTGAATCAGCTGCTCGCCTTCGAGTTTGGTTCGGCCGTAAACGCTGAGCGGAGCAGGCACATCGGTTTCTAACCAAGGCCGGGTACCGCTACCATCAAAGACGTAATCGGTCGAGTAATGAACCAACCAGGCACCAACCTCTTTAGCCACGTTGGCCAGAGCACCGGGGGCCAGCGCGTTGATGGTTCGCACTAGCTCGGGCTCGCCCTCGGCTTTATCGACTGCCGTGTGGGCACCCGCATTGACAATGATGGCAGGCGCGATGTCTCGCACTGTTTCCGCCAAACCCGCCAAATTCGTGAAGTCGCCGCAATGGTCGGTGCTGTCGAAATCGAGCGCAACCACCTCACCCAAGGGTGCCAGGCTGCGTTGCAACTCCCAACCAACCTGCCCGCCCTTGCCCAGCAAAAGAATTTTGGCCATCGGTTTCAGGCCGCGCGGGTTGCGTAGTTGGTTTGCACCCACTCGCGGTACGCGCCTGATTGCACGTTTCTGACCCATTCTTGGTTCTCAAGGTACCACTGCACCGTCTTGCGAATTCCGGTGTCGAATGTTTCAGCGGGTTTCCACCCCAGTTCCTGCTCGATCTTTCCGGCGTCTATCGCGTAACGCCGGTCATGGCCGGGGCGATCCGTGACATAGGTGATTTGACTGCGGTAACTGGCACCACCCGCTTTGGGCCGAAACTCGTCCAGCAAAGCGCAAATGGTATTCACGATCTCGATATTGGGCTTTTCATTCCAGCCGCCGATGTTGTAAACCTCGCCGAGCCTTCCCGCCTCCAGCACGCGGCGGATCGCGCTGCAATGATCCTTCACATACAACCAGTCCCGAATTTGCATTCCGTCGCCATATACCGGCAAGTTTTTCCCCGCCAATGCATTGACGATCATCAGCGGAATCAGTTTCTCGGGGAAATGGTAAGGGCCGTAATTGTTGCTGCAATTGGTGGTCAACACCGGCATGCCGTAGGTGTGGTGGTAGGCCCGCACCAGGTGGTCGCTCGCCGCTTTGCTGGCGGAATACGGGCTGTTGGGCTCATAGCGGTGGGTCTCCGTAAAAGCCGGGTCAGTTTTGGCCAGCGAGCCATAGACTTCGTCCGTGGAGACGTGGAGAAACTTGAAAGCCGATTTTTCGTTCGGCTGCAGTGCGCCCCAATAAGCACGGGCCGATTCGAGCAACCGAAAGGTGCCCATGATGTTGGTTTGGATGAAATCTTCCGGCCCGTGGATGGAGCGGTCCACATGGGATTCGGCAGCGAAATTGAGGATGGCGCGGGGTTGGTGCTCTGACAATAGCCTGTCAACCAGCGCGGAATCGCCAATGTCGCCCTGCACAAAAACGTGCCGGTTATCGCCACCCAAAGACGCGAAATTTTCCCGGTTTCCTGCGTAGGTCAGCTTGTCGAGGTTCAGAACGGGCTCACCCGTCTGCGCCAACCAATCCAGCACAAAATTTGAGCCGATGAACCCGGCTCCACCTGTCACGAAGATCATCTTTGTCCCTGAAAAAGACCCGCACTAAGGCGGGCCGCAGTAGTTCGGGGAATTTTAACCGTAGAGGTATTTCGGCAGCCAAAGCGTCAGGCCCGGCCAGATGTACATCAAGACCATACACAAGATGACGATCAGCATGTACGGCATCATGCCGGCGAAAATCTGGTTGATGGTCACATGCGGCGGTGAAACGCCCTTTAAGTAGAAGGCTGACATGGCCACTGGCGGCGAGAGGAACGCCGCTTGCAGGTTCACGAACACCAATACGCCCCACAAAATCGGGTCGATCTGGAAATGCTGCAAAAGCGGCAGGAAAATCGGCACAAAGATCACGATGATTTCGGTCCATTCCAGCGGCCAACCCAAGACGAAAATGATCGCCTGCGACAGCAGCATGAACTGCATGGGCGAGAGATCCATCGACAACACCCATTGCTCCACGACGCGTTGTCCGCCCAAAAGCGCAAACACGGCGGAAAACAACGCGGAACCGACAAATAGCCAACACACCATTGAAGTCGTCTTGGCCGTCAGAAACACCGCTTGTTTGATTTTTTCGAAATCAAGCGTGCCCGCGTGCCAGGCCATCAGGAACGCACCAGCCGCACCTACCGCTGCCGACTCGGTCGCGGTGGTAATGCCAAACAAAATCACGCCCAGAACGATAAATGTCAACAACGCCAAGGGCATGACCGAAGACACCAGCATGCGCAGGATTTCAAACTGTTCGGCATCGAAGCGCCAGTAGTACCAGGCCAGCAAAAGCAAGCTTATGCCACAGGCGACCCAAAACCAGGTATAAAACTGCTCGGGCACCGGTGCCGTTTGCGGGCCTTTGGCGGAAGGGTCCCCCATCTCCTGCAGCGCAGGTTCAGCGCCTGGCTTGTCGGACGCGGTTTTTTCCGCGCCGGGTGGTTCCTGCACATCCGATGAACCGGGTGGCGCTTGCAACCCGCCTTCAGCCGGAGGCTCCTTGACGCCCCCTTCCGAAGGTGGCTCCTGCAGACCACTAGCAGCGGGCGCCGCTTCGACGGTCGCTTTTGACGCAGTAGACCCCGCCAACGCTTCTGACGCTGGTTTCGCAACTTCCGTCACTTGTGCCGCATTGTTGTCTTCCTGCGAATGTATGACCACGTACCACCAGGCCGCACCCAACGTGACCGCCGCAAGAAAAAGTGGCACCAGAGCCATGACCAGGCTGCGAACGAGGTGTCCCCATGTGATTGAGACATCGGCCAATCCACTGCGAATGGCCCTGGCGGGCGCCAGCACCGACATGGCCAATGCGGGCAGCGTGCGACGGGAATACACCGACGACACATGCGCAAGCCATGGCGGAATCGACGCTCGCATCTGCTCGGGCGGCAATTTCGGCGCGATTTTCGGGTTGATCAGCACCCAGCCAATGATGTAAATCAAATACAGCAATGCAAGAAAGAAGCCCGGAAACATGGCAGCCGCGTACAGCTTGACCACGGATTGCCCGGCCACCGCCGCATAAACAATGATCATCACCGAGGGTGGAATCAAAATCCCCAAGGTGCCGCCAGCGGTAATGACGCCGGCAGCCAGCCGCGTGTCATAACCCGCATTGAGCATGGGCCGCATGGCGATCACGCCCATTAGCACGACCACCGCGCCCACCAGTCCGCTGGCAATGCCCCAGAACGTGCAGATGATCAGAGTGGTCACCGCCAGTGAACCCGGCACGCTTCTGAACGCGAGCTGCACGCTGTGGAACATTTTGTCCACCAGTGCGCCGCGTTCCATTACGTAACCCATCAGCACAAACAGCGGAATGGATAAAAGCGTTTCGTTGGTCATGGCGCCAAACGCGCGCTGGACCATCAAGTCAAAAACTCGATTGTCCAGAAACCCTGCTGCCGGGTCGTAGAAGGCGATGTACCCAAACACCATGCCCAAACCCATCAGCGTAAAGGCCGTCGGGAAACCCATCATGATGACGACCACGATCAGGCCGAGCATGGTCATGCCAAGAACTGCATTGCTCATGATCAGCCTTTCACCGTTTTTGACTGCTCGATCGCCAGGGCCTTAGCCTCCGCGTCGACAAATTCGCTACCCGCGAGTTGCTGGGCTACCACGTCAGACTCTTGCGCATCCTTCAGCCGTGGCGTCCACTGGCCGGTTTTGATGCAGACGATGCAGCGCAGAATTTCAGACAAGCCTTGCAGCAACACAACGGCACCTGCCAGCGGAATGACAAACTTGAACGGATACAGCGGTATCGGCGTGGCGTTGAAGGTCTGCTCGCGCATGGCCAGCGAATCGTTGAAATAGGTCCATCCAGCCCACGTCAGCGCTGCGATGCCAGGTAGAAAAAACAGGAAGTAAAGCACCAGGTCGACCTTGGCCTGGGTTGCCGGTTTCATGCTGCCGTAGAAGAAGTCGCCGCGCACGTGGCCGTCATGGGCCAGCGTGTAAGCGCCGCCGAGCATAAAAAGCGTGCCATACAACATGTTGTTGACATCGAAGATCCAGGCGGTCGGAGCATTCAGCGCGTAACGCTTGAAAACCTCGCCGCAAACCACCAGCATGAGCACCACAATCAGCCAGGCTGAGGCTTTGCCTACCCAGGTGCTGATGTGGTCTGCTGTATGAAGAATTTTTTGTACTGTCATGCTATTTTCCATCTCACTTGCCGGAACGCTTCGGTCGAAAACAAAACCAGCCATCCGGTGAGCCCGGATGGCTGGCGTGAAGGTCCCTATCCCAGAGGCCTGAAATTCTCCGGGCCTCTCGTCGTTAAGCCTTCTTTTTGCCGAACGAATGGTTGTAAGCCATCTTGAAGTCAACCATGTAGTCGTTCTGCCAAGGAATAGCGCGTTGCGCGTAGGCCTTTTGGGAGTCGATCACTTTTTGGAACAAGGGGTTTTCTTTGCCTTTGGTTTCGATGATCTTGTCCCAGGCTTCGAGCTGAGCCTTCAAAATCGAATCCGGGGTTTTGTAGAACTTGATGCCCATCTTTTTCAACTCAAGGTAATCCTGGGAGTTGCGGTCAATGGCCTTCCAGCTCATCTCGGCGCTCGCGGCCTGTACTGAGTAGTCAATGATGGACTTCAGTTCCGCAGGCAAGGCGCTGTATTTGGCCTTGTTGAACAAAATTTCAAACTGTTCGCCCGACTGGTGGAAGCTCTGCAACATGCAATTCTTGACCACGTCCGGAAAGCCCAGAATGCGGTCCGAGGTGGCATTGTTGAACTCGGCCGCGTCAATCAGGCCACGGTCAAGCGCGGGCACGATCTCGCCACCGGGCAGCGGGTTGACCGAGGTGCCCATGGCCGTGAAAATGTCAACCGACAAACCGACCGTACGGAACTTCAGGCCCTTCAAGTCGGCCACTTTGGCGATTGGTTTTTTGAACCAACCCAAAGGCTGGGTGGGCATCGGGCCATAGAGGTAGGAGACGACGTCCATGTTGATGGTTTTGTAGATCTCGTCCAGCAGGGCCTTGCCGCCGCCGAAGTTGTGCCAAGCCAGCACCATGTTGGGGTCCATGCCGAAGGCAGGGCCAGAGCCCCAAAGCGCCAGGGCGTTGTTTTTGCCATAGTGGTAAGCCACCACCCCGTGGCCACCGTCCAACGTGCCTTTGTTCACGGCTTCCAGAAGCTGGAATGCGGGTACGACGGAGCCTGATGGCAGCACTTCAATTTTGAGCTTGCCGCCGGCCATGTCGTTGACCTTTTTGGCAAAGTCATTGGCGTATTCATGGAAGATGTCTTTCGCCGGCCAGGTGCTCTGGAAGCGCAATGACGTGGTGGTCTGCGCGGTAGCGAGCATCGGTGCAGACATCGCGCCCGCAGCCACGGCCACCCCTTTAATCAGGCTGCGGCGTTGGGTCTTCGTATGGGTTGTCATGAGTTTCTCCGTGGAGTTGTTGAGGATCAAACCGCTTATCTTGGCTGATTTTGACATTGCCCATCAGAGGGTTTTCACCGTGGAAATACGTATTGTTGACGGCGGTCAAGAAAATCAGTTTTCGATATTGCGTGCGTGATTGCGCTTTGAATTGTTTTTTCGTTCGACCTACACTTTGTTTGTAAACAAATTGCCGTTAGCCGCCCCGCTGGAGACAACCCATGGACAGACGCGATTTCTTTCAAAGTTCGGGATGGGTCGCAACCGGAGCCATCGTTGGATGCGCATCAACCGGCGGGCTGTGAACAGGGGCCAGCTGCGGACGGGGATATGATCACACGGGACGGGACACCTTAACTTGAGCGTGAAGATCGTTTGATTCGGTTCTAGCGGAACCCTGGTTCAACCTTTGGCCAGCCCCGCCACCCGCGAATCAGGGCGTTGCGCAAAGTCTGAATGACCAAAATGTCGCCGTCAGGCGGCGTGCGCGTAAACGCAAATCAGATGTCCAGTTGATTTTTCATTCGGGCAGGTGCGCTTTCAGCCCACCTATTCGTTTGCGCCATTCGCGCGGCCAAGCAGCCGGTTGAAGCGCCTGGCCAGCCACATGCCGGCAACCATCGCCGCCACAAACATGAAAACATCGGTGCTTCCGCTGAGCAATGAAGCAAATGCGGGGCCCGGGCAATAACCCGCCAAGCCCCAGCCAACGCCAAACAGGGCGCCACCTGCCAGCAGCGGGCCGTCGATGTCGTTGCGCTTGGGCAGGTGGAATTTCCCATCAGCCCATGGTTTTGATTGGCGCGGCGCCAAGGCAAACGCCACCAGAGAAACCAAGAGCGCGCCGCCCATGACAAACGCCAAACTCGGATCCCACAGGCCGCTCTGCGCCGTGCTGGTAACGCCTTTGGCCATGCCACCAATGTCCAAAAAGCCCAGTACCTTGGCAGTTTGCGTCATGCCGCCCACAGCCAGGCCAGCACCAAAAAGCAGCCCAGACAACAATGCCCAAAAAGCGCGCTGAAACATGATCGTAATTCCTTGCCTAAAAATAAGCGCGCCTACGCCACCAGGGTTTTAGCGATGGCCACGGTGGCCATGCCCAAACCCATGAACACCAGCGTGGCCATGAGCGAACGCGACGAGCGGCGGCCCAGGCCGCACACGCCGTGGCCGCTGGTGCAGCCCGAGCCAAGCACCGTGCCAAAGCCGACCAACAACCCTGCAGCGCCGAGCAACCAGGGTGAACGCGGCACGGTGATGGCGCTCTGGCCGAGCCAGCCCATCGTCAGCACCCCAGCCACCATCAACCCCAGGATGAAGGCCCAGCGCCAACCGCGCTCCTCGGCACTGGGCGCATCCGGCCCGAGCAAGCCGCCCGCTATGCCGCTGATGCCTGCCACCCGGCCGAGTGACGCCAGCAAGAGCCAACTGGCCAGACCAATCATCACACCACCCACCAATGACTGCAAATACGGATGCATCGACTCACCTTGTTTGAAATTTCTTAGGCCCCGAGTATACTCCATGGAGTATTTTGGGAAAATGCTCTCTCTGTCGCCTTTCCCCTAACTTCCGTGAGGATGAACTGTGCCCACCCTGCGTGATCCCGTGAAAAAGAAAGCTCTGCGCGCCCGCCTGGCCCGTGTTGAGGGCCAGTTGCGCGGCGTGCAACGCCTGATCGACCTGGATGCCGACTGCGAGGAAGTCGCCCAGCAACTGTCTGCGGCGCGCAAGGCACTCGACAAAGCTTTTTTCACGATGGTCGGCTGCGTCCTGGAGCAAGGCGATTTCCCGCCTGCCAAAGTGTCTGTCATGCTCGCCAAATTTGCCTGATTCCAGATTTCAGATTTCAGGATTCCCAATGAACCCGATCCAACTCTTCGACCCCGCTTCCAGCACTTACACCTACGTGTTGTTCGACGAAGCCACGCGTGACGCCTTGATCATCGACCCGGTGGACGACCAGCTCGAGCGCGACCTGGCCCTGCTGCGCCAATTTGGCCTAAAACTCGCCTGGACGGTCGAGACCCATGCCCACGCCGACCACATCACCAGCGCCGGGCAACTGGCCGAACACGCCGGCGCCAAAACGGCGGCCCCGGCGGGCTGCGGCATCACCACGGCGCTGATGCAGCTTCAAGACGGCGACCATTTGGCGTTTGGCGGCGAACACATTGCGGTATTGCACACGCCCGGCCACACCGAAGGCAGCATGTGTTTTGTCTGGAGGCCGACTAAGAACGGCGACGGCGGCGACGGCGGCGCGGGCGCAGCGACCCACGTTTTCACCGGCGACACCTTGCTCATCAATGGTTGTGGCCGCACCGATTTCCAGTCCGGCAGTGCTGACGCGCTTTATCGCAGCATCACGCAGAAGTTGTTCACCCTGCCGCACAACACCACCGTCTGGCCGGGCCACGACTACAAAGGCCAGACGCAATCGACCATCGGCCATGAAAAATCCCACAACGCCCGTATTGCGGGAAAATCATTGGAAGAATTTGTCGCTGTCATGAACAATTTGAACCTGCCCACTCCCAAACGCATGCTGGAAGCCGTGCCTGCCAACCAAAGCTCGGGGCTGCGCCACGACGCTGACGGCGCTGGCAGCAGCGTCACTCCCGGTGCGGATCAACCCCGCCCCGCTGCGGGTTACGCGGGCGATGTGTCGCCCCAAATCGCCTGGGACTGGGTGCAGGCGGGCGACGCGGTGCTGGTGGATGTGCGCTCCGACGCCGAACGCGAGTGGGTCGGCTTCGTGCCCGGCGCTGTCGCCCTGGCGTGGAAACAATGGCCCGGCATGGCACTGAACCCGGCGTTTGACGCTGCCTTGAAGGGCGCTGTGCCCGCAGGCAAAAAAGCGCTGTTGTTGTGCCGCAGCGGCGTGCGCTCGATTGCCGCCGCCAAACGCGCCACCGAGCTGGGCGTCGAGGCCTACAACATTCTGGAAGGTTTTGAAGGCGACCCGGATGGGCAGGCACACCGGGGCCAAAAAGGCGGCTGGCGCCATCGGGGCCTGCCATGGCGTCAAAATTGAG
>JANOYE010000356.1:0-2030 GCA_031428695.1 Rhodoferax sp.
AGGTCTTTGCTGGCGCACCAGGTCTGCGCTTCTTCTTCGTTGCAGAAGAGGTAGTCAATGCCGTCGCCGATCATGGCCTCTAACCCTGGGCGGCAGAAGTTGATCATGCTCATGTCGCTGAGCGTGGTGGCGAGTTTCACGCCGGCTTGTTTGGCGATGGCGCGGCCTCTGAGCGCGGCGTCCAACCCGGTGGGCGAGGCCGCCAGGTAACCTTCCATGTAATACACCTTGGAGGCGACCAGGGCAGCCGGGTTCAGCGCCAGGTTGTCCAGGTCGGCGGTGGCACCCAAAAAGGTGCTCATGCTGCGCTCGGCATCGGGGGTGACCATCACCATGCATTCGCCAGTTTGGCCCGGGGCCAGGGCGCCGCCCGTGAGGTTGCTGTCAACGCCGTTGGCTTTGAGGTCGGCGGCGTAAAACGCGCCCAGTTCATCGTTGGCCACGCGGCAGGAGTAAAACGCGCTGCCGCCGAGCTGCGCCATCGCCACGATGGTGTTGCCAGCCGAGCCGCCGCCGCTTTTGCGTGAGTGCAGGCCCTGCACCTGCGCCAGCAGCTCGGTGTGGCGGGGTGCGTCAATCAGCGTCATGTGGCGCTTTTCGACCTTCATGGCGCTCAAGTGCGCGTCGGTCACTTCGTATTCGGTGTCCACCAGCGCGTTGCCGATGGCATAGAGGTCGTAAGTCTTCATGGAATGTGGGTTCTGCAGGGTGGCAAGGTGAAGTCTGGACGGCCTGAAGTGTATCGGCAGGTGACCTGGCCCTGCGGCTGTAACGCTGCTTTACAAGTTAAACCCCTCGTTTGCAATCGGGCACTGAAAAAGGTGCAACATCAATCCCTGTGCATTCTGCAAACGCCATGGTGGCGCGATCAGGAAGCCTCTGGCAGAGGAGGAAATCACAATGGGCCCCACCTGGACAATTCTTGGACTGGACGTGCTGGCACTGGTCTGCGTCGCCTTTTTAGTGAGTTGCGAGTTTGGCAGCGACCACGCGCAGACGCGTGGTGTCGTTGCGGCGCCTGGGGCGCAAGCCGCCACGATCAACCTTGTTCTTCCTCGGCGCTAAGGCGGTCTGATTGCGCGCGTTTTAGTTGAGGCGCGTCTTGCCCTTCAACCTTTCTTGCGCGATTTGAAAGCTTCCATGTAGCGCTGCGGCTCCCCCGTGGCGAAGGCTTTGCCAAACTCAGCCACCGTCGCCTCAATGGCCTGATCGGGCGGCAAACTTTGCCAGCTGCGCATCAAGGTTTTTTGCTGTCTCAATGCGGCGCTGCCAAACCCAGCCAAGCGGGTGGCCAAGGCGTCAATGCGCGCATCCAGTTCCTCTGGCTCCACGACTTCCTGCACCAAGCCCCATTGCAAGGCGGTGGCAGCGTCGATGGATTCGCCCGTCATCAAGAGCCAAGTGGCGCGTGACTGGCCCACCAACATCGGCAACAACACTGCGTGAATGACAGAAGGGATGCCCACCGCCACTTCGGGCATGCCATACACGCCAGTGCTGCTGCTGATGCGCAAATCACACGCCGCAGCCACTTCGAGCCCGCCGCCCAAGGTGTAACCCGAGAGTCGGCCAATTACCGGCGCCGGGAAACTGCGCACCGCTTCACACAGGTTTTTCAGGCGCGTGATGAAGGCCTCGGCTGTGGGCGGGGTGAGGGTGGACATCTCGTGAATATCGGCACCGCCAATAAAGGCTTTGTCGCCCTCGCCGCGCAGAATGAGCACACGCACGTCGCCGCGTTGCTTCAGCGCGTCGATCGCGGCAGTCAATTCCAAAATCGCCGGGCTGCCAACGATGTTGAGCTTTTTGGCGTTGCGCAGGGTGAGGGTGGCGACGCCGCGTTCGTCCAGGGCGGTGAGGGTGTGGTGGGTAGTTTGGTTGTTTTGCGCAGTCATGGCCTCCATCATGGCACGGGCGGTTGTGTAAATTCGCAAGCTTTGCACCGCACTGCGGTACACTGTAATACAACCCAACACACCTGGAGCCGCCCATGGCCAGCCCCTCCGCCACCCTGAATTTGCGTTTGCCAG
>JANOYE010000357.1:0-3236 GCA_031428695.1 Rhodoferax sp.
AAGCACCGAGCCCGCCGAGAAGCCTGCCAGCCCCCTGAATTTGATTCGAGGCTTGTTTGGGCGGTGATCCGGATATTTTGGATGCTTATTTTTTTATAGCAACAAACTCAATAAATACGTGACTTGCAGCTCTAATTATTGTAAAGAAGAGAATTTTTTCCGCTGCAACACCAGTTTTGCACCCAATTTGGGTATGTTCATTTGATTTTCGTATGTTTCGCAGTTCCAGCGGTTTTGGGTTGGCTTCTGGCGGGTGGCGGGATCGACGTCCAACCTGGGATCGATCCGCGCGCCTGCCAGTCCTCGGCGCATTGCGGCATGAAATGCCACCGCAAACTTTTAGAAAACAATGACTTTCGGCACTGTTACAGCCGGTTAACAGTTCGTAACCTGCAGCTTCCACACCCGACAGCGCAAGAGGAGTACACCATGTCAACCACAGACCACCTGCCTGGATCCTTGGACGCCACCGCCAAGCCCAGGTCGGCATTGCTGAATCGGCTCTCCCGGCTGTGTCTCGCCACAGCGGCGGCGCTGGCAGTGTCCTGCGGCGGTTCATCCGCGCCTCCCGCAGCGCCTGCCGTGCCGGCGCCATCCGCCACCACGACTTCGATTGGCCCCGCTGGCGGAACCGTCAATGGGCCGTATGGCGCGCAGATCATCATCCCGCCTGGAGCCCTGGCCCGCACGGTGGATATTGGCTTTGCGCGTGACAGCAGCAATGCGCCGACGTTTGCAGTCAGCGATGTGGATGCCCTGGGCGCCACCTATGAACTCACGCCGCATGGCACCACCTTTTCATTGCCGGTGACCGTGCGCATTCCGTATGACCCGGCGCATCTGCCCGACGAGGCCACGCCGACTTTGCACAAAGCTGAATCGGGCGGCACTTTCGCAGCGCTGCCAACCACGGTGAACGGCAACTTCCTGGAGGCGGCGATCAGCGCCTTTTCGTGGGTTCTCCCAACGAACGCCTCCAGCAAGCCGCGTGCGGTTTACGTCATCAAATCGACCGGCGCCGGGAACGAATTGGTTTCCCTGCGCATCAATCCCGCAAACGGCTCCTTGAGCAGCCCGACCAGCGCGGCAGCCACTGGCGCGGAACCGGTATCAATCGTCGCGCACCCTTCGCGCCGGTTTCTGTACGTGACCCACGCTGGCAACTCAACTGTCAACAACATTGCCGCAAACAGTGTTGCAACTTACCACCTCAGCCTGATCAATGGCCAGATCCTGGGCCAGGCCAGGGGTTCCGTTTCGACCGGCGCGGCGCTGGGCTTCAGACCCACCATGCCAACCGTCCACCCATCGGGGAAGTTCCTGTATGTGATGAACTTCGGCAGTGTCTCCAATAATGGCGGTGGCGACATCAGCCTGTTCACCATCGATGGCGCAACGGGAGCCCTGACGCTGTCCCCCAGCATTGCCAGCGGCAACGGCTCGCAGCCGATGGGCATCGCCTTTAACCGGCTGGGCACACGGGCCTATGTCGCCTATGCCGGCGCCACCTTTGCCAACCCGCTGGCTTCTACTGTCGCGGTGTACGCGGTAGATCCCGTTTCTGGCGCGCTCACTGGCCCGGCCAGCACCATCGCGGCGAGCGCGGTAGGCAATGCCCCTTGGTCAATAGCGATCGACCCCAACGGCAAATTCGCCTACGTCGCAACCCTGTTCTCCGACGAGGTGATCCGTTACAGCATTGATGCCGCCACGGGCGCTTTGGCGAATACCGGCAGCACCGTCGTCACGGCAGGCAGCAAACTCGACTCGCTGGCCGTGGATTCTTTTGGCCGGTTCCTGTTCGCGGGCCGGCAGCAACCCTGGCTCAGCAAGAACCTGTTGGCTTTTCAGTACAACGCCACATCGGGCGTCCTGTCGCTGGCCAATGACGCGTTGAGCGCCTGTCCGGGCGGCGCTTGTGTCGGTCCGCTTGCCGTGGTCGCGGAGCCGCAGGGCAACTTCATCTATGCGCTAGACCGCAATGGCGGGTTGGCAAGTTTTTCAATAAACGCCGCTACCGGCGCGATGACACCCACCGGATCAACCGCCGGCATGGTGCTTCCAGGCCAAGCTGGTGTCAGTTTCCCCGTCAGTTTTGCTGCAACTGGCACCAGCCCGGTTTGGCAAAACAACTGCACCACCGGCTGCGCGATGACGGGAGCTGTCACTGCAAGCACTAGTGGTGGTGGTGGTGGTGGCGCATCCAACCCAACACCACCCACATCGTTCCTTCTGACCGTCACCCAAGGCGCATTTTTCGGCTTTGTATCTAGCACCCCAGCCGGCATTGACTACGGCCCCCCGACAAACAGCAACCCATTGGGACTCAACCAATTCAGCGCAAGGTTCCCGACGGGCTCCAGCGTGTCTATGTGTGTATCGCCGCCGCCTGTGGGCGTCGCGTATGACGTGACCTGGTCCGGGTCGTGCAGTGGCACCGGAATTTGCGCCAGTGTCACGATGAGTGGCGACAAGGATTGCCACCTGAATTTCCAACCCAGATAAAGCGGCTGGCCGCTGCGCTTTGCGGTGGTGTGCCAGCGCATTGATTGCTATTATTAATGTAGCTAACTATAGAATAAATACGTGACTTAAAGGCAGATTTAATACTAAAATACGAAATATCCCAGAATATTTGTCAACAATTAACATGGGGATTAACATTTTTCAACTTTGTTAATATGCATGTTAATATAACTTGACGTCAGATTGCATTCTGGATTTGGCAGGCACAACCCGTTTGGCACCCTTCAGCGCCTTCACTGGCGCCTTCACTGGCGCTTTCACAGCCCTTTTGACTGACGCTTTCACTGGCGCTTTCACCGGCGGCTTAACTGCCTTCTTGACTGCCTTCTTAACTGGTAACTCTACCGCCACCTTCACCGCCACTGCCGCTGGCTTTTTCATCACCTTTTTTGCCGGCGCTTTTTTAGCTGGCACTTTTCTTGCGGCGCTGCCTTCGTCCATCTCCAGCCCAAACACATCCGCCAACTCCGCGTCATCCAGTACCTTGGCCGACTTTTTACCCTTTGCCACCACCTTGAGGCCAGCACCGGCTTGCGTCACCAGGTCTTTGGCATCCACGCCGCGCAGGGCAAACAACAGCTCAGGTTGGGTGTCCAGACGTTTGCCCACGCCATACATCACGGCTGCGATGTGTTTGCACATGCCGGCCCAGTCGGGGCAACTGCAATCAAAATCGATTTCTGTGGGGGAAGGGAACAAACCCGTCACCG
>JANOYE010000358.1:0-5848 GCA_031428695.1 Rhodoferax sp.
GGCGAACCTCAACCTCGCGCGGCTTGTTGTTCTATCGACTCATGCAACAGGCCGTCGCCACGACACCAGTCACCTACTCCCAAATCGCATCAACTTTACGGACAAAGCAATCTGTGGAGCTAAGGGGATAGCCCTTCATGCGTATTAATTATTAGTCAAAAAACCGGGATTTGCGGAAAATTTATAGAAAATCGGGCTCTAAGTCTCGAATAATGTGCGTAGGTAGCTATTAAGTTTATAGTGACTGTTTTCGTTGATTTTTGCCCGGGTGAATCCATGTTTTGCGGTTCAGTCGTGTTCAAGGCGCTGGAAACCAGGCCGTTGTGCGCGATCCGCCCCAGCCCCGGCCCGCTCGCCGCCCCAGACCCTGAAGTCTCCGCGCTTCGAGGCCGCGACAGACGAGCGACGGCGGTGTTGCGGGGGTTCGGGCGGTACGGCTGAGGGTGATGCTATGCATTAAATAGCAACTACTCCAATAAATACGTGACTAACGCGCCTAAAGTTCCCAAGACAAACGCCAAACCGCTACAAAATTAATACCCATGTTAACAAAGAACACTAGAAACTCAAAATCAACCAAATTCGACGCTTAAATCCACCCTTAAGTCACGTAAAATATGCATATTTCGCTATGAATTAAGGAGTTCTGGCAACCCATACCCGACCAAATCCCTCAACTATTTGGTATACTTGAACTTATTAGTCAACAAAGGCTCGAACAAGGCTCCAAAAGAGCACTGTATTTTGCTTAAACCACCCTCACTTACCTTCAAAAGGGGTTCACCATGCGTCTCACCACCAAAGGCCGTTTTGCCGTTACCGCGATGATTGACTTGGGCTTGCGCCAAAACGCCGGGCCGGTCACGCTTGCGGCCATCAGCCAGCGCCAGCAGATTTCGCTTTCCTATTTGGAACAGCTGTTTGGCAAATTGCGCCGCAACGAGCTGGTCGAGTCCACGCGTGGGCCGGGCGGCGGTTACACATTGGGGCGCAAGGCGTCTGAGATTTCTGTGGCCGACATCATTACTTCGGTCGATGAGCCGATTGACGCCACCCATTGTGGCGGCAAAGAGAACTGCACCGGCGAGGGCGAGCGCTGCATGACCCACGATTTGTGGGCTTCGCTGAATGTGCGTATGGTCGAGTTTTTGTCATCCGTCACCTTGCAAAAACTGGTGGACGACCAGCTTGCCAAAGGCCTCACGGTTGAAAGCAAGCCGATGGTGAAAAAGGCGATTTCTGCGATGCCGGTGGCCAAGCCGATGCGCCTGAATATTCCGAATTCGGTATTCGCCCTGGGCAATTCGTTTGGTAAGAGCTGATGCATACCTCCACCCCCGCGCGCTTCGCGCGCTCAGTCACAAACTCGGAAAAATTGGGGTCAGAGCCCAATCTACCGAGTTCGCCGCTGGCGCGTCTCGCTCCGGTAATTGTGATCTGACCCCAATTTTTCCAAGTTTATGACTGAGCATTTCCCCATCTACATGGACTACAGCGCCACCAACCCGTGCGACGAGCGCGTGGTGGACGCCATGGTTCCCTGGTTGCGCAACCACTTTGGCAACCCGGCTTCGCGCAGCCACGCCTGGGGCTGGGAGGCGGAAGCGGCGGTCGAAAAGGCGCGTGAACAAGTGGCTGAGTTGATTGGCGCCGACCCGCGCGAGATCGTCTGGACATCGGGCGCGACGGAGTCGAACAATCTGGCCTTGAAGGGCGCGGCGAACTTCTACAAAACCAAGGGCAAACACCTCATCACGGTGAAAACCGAGCACAAAGCCGTGCTCGACACCTGCCGCGAGCTGGAGCGCCAGGGCTTTGAGGTGACGTATCTGGACGTGCAGGAAGACGGCCTGGTGAACCTCGACGCGTTCAAATCGGCCATCCGGCCAGACACCATTCTGGCCAGCGTGATGTTCGTCAACAACGAGATCGGCGTGGTGCAAGACATCACCGCCATCGGCAAAATCTGCCGCGAAAAAGGTGTGATCTTCCATGTGGACGCGGCGCAGGCCACGGGCCGGGTGGATATCGACATGGCGACCTTGCCCGTCGATTTGATGAGCCTTACGTCCCATAAGACTTATGGCCCCATAGGCATAGGTGCATTGTTTGTGCGGCGCAAACCGCGTATCCGCATCGAGGCGCAAATGCACGGTGGCGGGCATGAGCGCGGCATGCGCTCGGGCACATTGCCCACACACCAGATCGTCGGCATGGGCGAGGCTTACCGCATCGCCAAACTGGAGATGCACTTTGAGAACAAACGCATTCAGGCGCTGCATGACCGCATGGTGGCAGGCCTGCAGGGCATCGAACAGGTGTTCATCAACGGCCACGCCACACAACGCGTGCCGCACAACCTGAACATGAGCTTCAACTATGTCGAAGGCGAGTCGCTGATCATGGGCATCAAGGGGCTGGCAGTATCGTCGGGCTCGGCTTGCACCTCGGCTTCGCTGGAGCCGAGTTACGTGTTGCGCGCTTTGGGCCGCAGCGACGAGCTGGCCCACAGCAGCCTGCGCATGACCATCGGCCGCTGGACCACCGAGGCCGACATTGATTACGCGGTGGACACGATCAAGAAGAACGTCGCCAAGCTGCGTGATTTGAGCCCGTTGTGGGAGATGTACCAGGATGGAATCGACATCAGCACCATCCAATGGGCTGCGCATTAAATATTTTCAGAGGTAATTGATATGGCCTATTCAGAAAAAGTTGTTGATCACTATGAGAACCCGCGTAACGTGGGTTCGTTCGAAAAGGGCGACGAATCCGTTGGCACCGGCATGGTCGGCGCGCCGGCTTGCGGCGACGTGATGAAGTTGCAGATCAAGGTGAACCCGGTCACCGGTGTGATCGAAGACGCGCGTTTCAAAACCTACGGCTGCGGCTCGGCGATTGCCTCCTCGTCACTCGTCACCGAGTGGGTCAAAGGCAAAACCTTGGATCAGGCCGCTGCGCTGAAAAACAGCCAGATCGCCGAAGAGCTGGCCTTGCCGCCGGTGAAAATCCACTGCTCCATCTTGGCAGAAGACGCCATCAAGGCGGCTGTGGAAGATTACAAAAAGAAGCACAGCCCGCAAGTTCAGGCGGTGTCATCGTCCCTTTCAGAGGCGCAGGCCGCATAAGCGTTATTCATCCGTTGCCCGGCCTCATGAAGGCGCGGGCGAGCTTGCAAAGATCATCATGTCAGTCACCGTTACCGAAGCTGCCGCAAGGCACGTCAACCGTTATTTGAGCAAACGTGGCAAAGGCGTGGGCGTGCGCCTGGGCGTCAAAACCACTGGCTGCTCGGGCCTGGCCTACACGCTGGAGTACGTGGACGAACTCGCCCCGGAAGACGTGGTTTTTGAAGAGAACGGCGTGAAGGTGTTGGTAGACCCAAAAAGCCTGGCCTACATCGACGGCACCCAGCTAGATTTTGTCCGCGAAGGCTTGAACGAAGGCTTCAAGTTCAACACCCCCAATGAGCGCGACAAATGCGGCTGCGGTGAGTCTTTCCGCGTGTGAACCTCCAATCAAATGATTTTGAGCTGTTTGGTGTAGCTCAGAATTTCGCGCAGGATCGCGCAGCGTTGGACGCGCGCTGGAAAGACCTGCAGCGCGAAGCCCACCCTGACAAATTCGCCGCGCAAGGAGCAGCCGCCCAGCGCCTGGCGATGCAGTGGTCGGTGCGCATCAACGAGTCCTACCAGCGCCTTAAAGACCCGCTCAAACGCGCCGCCTACCTGTGTGAACTCAATGGCGCACCGGTGAATGCTGAAAATAACACGGCCATGCCCGCTGAATTCCTCATGCAGCAGATGTCATGGCGCGAAAGCCTGGACGAAGCTGTTAGCCTTGAAGAAATTGAACGGATTGGGCTGCAGGTCACTAAAATGCAGCGTAAGGTGCTAGAAAAATGTGAGCAACTGATTGACGTTGACCACGACTTTTCAGGTGCCGTGGGGCAGGTCAGGGCGCTGATGTTCATCGAGCGCTTCGCCTCCGATGTGGACGCGCGCATCGAGCAGCTTGAATCCAACCCACATGGATAACGAAGAACAGATTGCATGGCTTTATTGCAGATTTCCGAACCCGGCCAGTCGTCCAACCCGCACGAGCGGCGCATTGCTGTGGGCATCGACCTGGGCACCACCCATTCGCTGGTCGCGGCGGTGCGCAGTGGCGTCGCTGAGTGTTTGCCAGACGACAAGGGCCGTGTCTTGTTGCCGTCGGTCGTGCGTTACCTGGATGCCGGTAAACGGCAAATTGGTTTTGAAGCGCTGGCGGCGGTCGCGTCCGACGCCCAAAACACGATTGCTTCGGTCAAACGATTCATGGGCCGCAGCCTCAAAGATGTGAAAGACGCTGGCAAATTGCCCTACCAGTTCATCGACCACAAAGGCATGCTGGGCCTGCAAACCGCAGCGGGCGAGAAGTCGCCGGTCGAGGTGAGTGGCGACATTTTGGCGACACTGCGTTACCGCGCTGAAGACACCTTCAATGACGATCTTTTTGGCGCTGTCATCACCGTGCCCGCGTATTTTGACGACGCCCAGCGCCAGGCCACCAAAGACGCGGCCAAACTCGCCGGCCTGAATGTCTTGCGCCTGATCAACGAGCCCACTGCCGCCGCCATTGCCTACGGTTTGGACAACGCCAGCGAAGGTGTTTACGCCATTTACGACTTGGGCGGCGGCACCTTTGACATCTCGATTTTGCGGTTGACCCATGGCGTGTTTGAGGTGGTCGCCACGGGGGGCGACTCCAGCCTGGGCGGTGACGATTACGACCAGGCGCTGGCCGATTGGGCGCTGGCCAAAGCCGGTGTCCTGGCCACGTCTCCTGAAGACAAAGCCGCCATCAAGGTCGAAGCGCGGCGCTGCAAAGAACTTCTATCCGCTATTGAAAACGTAGCTGGTCACGCTCTTATTTCGAGACTTGGCGTTGATTTCGATATAAAGGCTTCAACTTTTGAGCAGATCACAGCTGATTTGACCGCCCGCACCATGACCGCAGTGCGCAAAGCCCTGCGCGACGCGAAGTTGAAGCCCGACGAAGTGCAGGGCGTGGTGATGGTGGGCGGCTCCACGCGCATGCCGCAAGTGCGTCGTGCTGTGGCGGAATTTTTTGGCAAAGCGCCGCTGACCAACTTGAACCCCGATGAAGTGGTCGCTCTGGGCGCGGCGATTCAAGCGAACCAGTTGGCGGGCAACAACCCTTTGGGCGACTTGTTGCTGCTGGATGTGATCCCCCTCTCGCTCGGCATCGAAACCATGGGCGGCCTGGTCGAGCGCATCGTGCCGCGCAACCAGACCATTCCCACGGCGATGGCGCAAGATTTCACCACCTACAAAGACGGCCAGACCGCGTTGGCGCTGCATGTGGTGCAGGGCGAGCGTGATCTGGTGGCCGACTGCCGCAGCCTGGCGCGGTTCGAGCTGCGCGGCATCCCGCCAATGGTGGCCGGGGCTGCGCGCATCCGGGTGAGGTTCACCGTCGATGCCGATGGCCTGCTGAATGTGGCGGCCAAAGAGCAAGTCAGCGGTGTCGAAGCGCAAATCGACGTCAAGCCCACTTACGGTTTGGGCGATGACCAGATTGCGCAAATGCTCAAGGACAGTTTCACAACCGCGCAGGCCGACATGCAAGCCCGCGCGTTGGCCGAAGCGCGGGTTGATGCCGATCGCATGTTGATGGCTACGCAAACCGCCTTGAATGCCGACGGTGATTTGTTGAGCGCGGTTGAACGCGCCGATATTGACGCGCAAATGGTGGCCCTGCGCAGCGCCAAAGAACAATCCACTGAAGCTGCAGCGATTGAAGCGGCTACCAAGGCCCTGGCTTTAGGCACTGAAGCCTTCGC
>JANOYE010000359.1:0-13381 GCA_031428695.1 Rhodoferax sp.
CTGGATAGTCCCCTGGCGCGCGGTGCACGGCTTTGACAGCTGAGCCAGGAAAGACCGAGGCATAAAACCGCGCGGCTTCTTCCGCATCGCGGTCGTACCAAAGGCAGATCGTGTTCTTGGCGGGATGTGTTGCGGGGGTGGCCATGTCATTGCTCCATGATGATTTGAAAGCCGCCATAAATGAGCCGCTTGCCATCCAGTGGCATCGGGTTCGCATCGGGTTGCATACGCGGGTCTTCCATTGCTTTTTTCCAGCCCGCATCGCGCGCCTCTCGAGAAGCCCAGGTGACCCAGGAAAAGACCACGGTCTCATCGTCGGTCTTCTTGACCGCCATCGGAAAAGAGGTGGCTTTGCCATCGGGCACATCGTCGCCCCAGCATTCGACAACGCGCAATGCGCCGTGCTCTTTGAACGCTGCAGCTGCCTTGGTCGCGTGTTCAATGTATTTCTGCTTGTTGGCCTTAGGCACGGCACAGACAAATCCATCAACGTAGTTCATGATTTTTTCTCTTTCCTGTTCAGCCAGGA
Organism: Rhodoferax sp.; assembly: GCA_031428695.1. Taxonomy (GTDB): domain Bacteria; phylum Pseudomonadota; class Gammaproteobacteria; order Burkholderiales; family Burkholderiaceae_C; genus JANYCG01. The sequence continues at coordinate 530 of JANOYE010000359.1, forward strand.
ATCTCCGGCTCCACCAGCCGAGCCAGGTTCCGCAGCGATTCCTGCCAGCCCAGATAGCAGGCTTCCAATGGAATGACATCCGGTATGCCGGCCTGCTCGTTGGTGAGCTCGGTGCCGACGGAGACCTTTTTCAAGTTGACCGTCACCGTCATGACGCCCGGCAAATTCGGGTCGTCAAAAACGTCGGTGTAACGCAGGCGCTCATTCGGAACCAGTTCGAGGCAGTCCCCGCCAAATGAAATGGTCGTGCCGGTTGTGAAGTTGGTGAACGACGCTTTGAAAGTTCCGCCGACCTTCGCGTCGATGTGATGCACCTTGGCCGTAAAACCGTTGGGTGGCAACCATCGTGCCATGGCGTCGGGATCAAGAAAGGCGCGGTAGATTTTTTCTGGTTTAGCTGCGATGACGCGGTGCAGGTTAACGGTGTTTTTGTCAGTCATGCTGTTTCTCCTTATTTCATTTGTGCCATGGCTTGCTGAATCTGCTCCGGCGTCAAATCCTGCTTGTGGGTGGCGACCGACCATTTGTGGCCAAACGGGTCGACCAGCATGCCGTAGCGGTCCCCCCAAAACATGTCCATGACCGGCATGGTGACTTTTGCACCGGCGGCCACGGCTTGGGCAAAGGTGGCGTCCACATCGATCACCGAGAGATGGATCGTGACGGGTGAGCCTTTGAGCGCCAGCGGCCCGAGCACCGCCTCATGCCCACCCATTGGCGGCATTTCATCGACCAGAAATAGTGCGGCGCCACCAATGCGGACGCAGGCATGCCAAAGCGCGCCGCCAGGGCCCGGCAGGCGGCTTTCTTCGATGGCATTGAATGCCTTTTTGTAGAACTCAATCGCTGCTGATGCGTTGGCGCAGACCAGATGCGGGGTGATGGCGGTCAGGCCGTGGGGGATAGGTTCGACTTTAGTTTGACTCATGAAGATGGATCCTTTTTGAAATTTAACAACGGTTCGCCTAAAGGAGGGTGGTCAAACTGCGGCAGGCGAAATTGCCGCAAGTTTTGAAATTTTTGCGTGCGGGGCGGGCTCGTTCAAAACCAGTGCGACATAACGGCGCAAGTGCCCAACGCACTGCGCAGCGATTGCCGCACCGCCTTGCGCTTTGGCCAAAATGAACGCACCTTGCAGCGCGGCCTGGGTGTAGTGCGCCAGGCTCTCGGCCGTCCACTCGGCATGGGGCGCATAGAGCGCGCGGGCTTGGGCGATGTCCTGGGCAACCAACTGCGCGTGGGTGTCGATGCCAATCCAGCAAGCATCGCGAATGGCGGGATGGGTCTCAAATGTTTCTTGCACCATGGTGCCCAAGAGGCAGGTGAAGTCGGGCAGGTTGCCTTGCAAAATCTGGGCGCGAAAGTCGATGTAGGCGAGCACGCGCTCGCGTGGGTCGGCGATTTGTTGGTACGGCGCAGTGGCAAACAACCCACCCGTCACTTCCGTCCAGTGGCGGGTGGCCTCTATGGCCAACTCTTCTTTGCCCTTGAAGTGGTGAAAGAAGCTGCCCTTGCTTACGGCTGCCGCGTTGCAGAGGTCGTCGACCGTGGTGGCTGAGTACCCTTTGGTGCGAAACACCTGCAGGGCGGCATTCAGCAATTTGGTTTTGGAGGCGTGTGTTGGTGAGGTCATTGAAAACATACCGCTTAGTTGGTTTAAATATACCAACTAAGCGGTATGGTTTCAAGCAAAATCGCCGCAATTTTGTGTGATTTTGTAAGTCAAACCGGCCAATTTAGCCAGGCCGATCTAATTGGTAGAGGACGTGGTTCATGTCATCCACCGGGTTGTCCGGTGCCAGCGCACCGCCCTGGCCCTGGCGCAATGCATCAAGCGGGCCAATGAAGCAATCGATGCTGAAGGCGTCATTGAGCACCGCCATGATGTGCGCCAGCTCGGTGATGTACTGCGGATAAGCGTCAAATCGATAACGCTGAATCAAGCCGATGGGCGCACCATTGTTGTGCGCAACAAACATTTCTGACGGCTCGGTGCCGTCAATGCAGCCACCGTACTCGGCCTCAATGGCGTGCAACGACGGGTCGGCGTGCCACCACCTTGCGACATGCGGCGTGGCACGCCATTGGCCGACGAGCTTGAAGTCAGTTCGCGCAATCGGCTGGAAGGAGATCTTGTCCATCAAGCATTGATCCTGCACCTGCCTGGCAATTGCTATATTTGTTATAGCATTTTACGCACATTATTCGTGACTTGGAGGCTCAAAATCCTCAAGTTTTGACAATTTCGCAGTTTAAATGAAAAATGTTAACTTACATATCAACAATTAGCAAATTTTGCCTGAAAACTTGTCGTGCAAGCCTGCGCGCGGCGAGCCACCAAGATTTAAAGACGGGGTGGCATTACCCAGCCGACGGCGCGGCCAGCAACGGCAAAAGCGCCAACGGCGTAGGGATGTCGGCATCTGCGCCCCACGTGCCTACTTCAGCGGCTTTGCCCAAATAACCGTAGGTGGCAGCCACGGTGGCCATGCCTGCGGCCCGACCGGCCAGGATGTCGCGCAGATCGTCGCCCACGTAGACGCAGCGCGCCGGGTCAACACCCATGCGCCGGGCCGCTTCAAACATCGGTGCAGGGTGCGGCTTGGCGTGGGGTGTGGTGTCGCCGCAGACGATCGCCCCAGCGCTGGCGAAGAGCGGCATTTGCGCTGTGAGCGGCAGCGTGAAACGCTGGGCTTTGTTGGTGACCACGCCCCAGGCCAGGTTTTTGGCGCAAATCGCTGCGATCAGGTCATTGACGCCGTCAAAAGCGAAAGTGCGGGTGGTGAGGTTGCTTTCGTAGTTGACGAAAAACTCTTCCTTCATGGCTGAAAAGCCGGCGTCGTCGGGCGCCATGCCAAAGGCTATTTCGAGCATGCCGCGAGCGCCTGCACCGGCCATGGGGCGGTAATGCGACAGCGGAAAAGACGGCAACCCGCGGTCGGTGCGCATTTTGTCGGCGGCGGCGCCCAAGTCAGGGGCACTGTCAATCAGGGTGCCGTCTAGGTCAAAAAGGACAGCTTCGATTTGGATGAACATCGGGATTTCAGTCAAAACTTGTCAGGCCAGGGGAGACGGCGTCGCCTTCGGGGTTGCCCTTTGGGTCGCCATCATGTAGTTCACGCTGGTGTCGCCGCTGAGCCAATAACGGCCTGTCAGCGGGTTGTGCTCCAGGCCGCGTGACTGCTGCAATTCAAGCCCGGCGCCACGGCACCAAAGTGCCAACTCGCTCGGGCGAATCATCTTGGTGTAGTCGTGGGTTCCCTTGGGCAGCAAATTCAACACGTATTCAGCCCCAACCACGGCAAACAGGAAAGACTTCAGGTTGCGGTTGATGGTGGAAAAAAAGACCCAGCCGCCGGGTTTCACCAACGCCGCGCAGGCACTGACAATGGCCGCGGGGTCGGGCACGTGTTCGAGCATTTCCATGCAGGTCACCACGTCGAAGGCGGCCGGTTGCTCCAAGGCCAGCGTCTCGGTGCTGACTTCGCGGTAACTAACATTGGGCGTGCTGGCTTCCAGCGCGTGCAGTTGCGCCACACGCAGTGGTTTGTCGGCCAGGTCAATGCCCAGCACCTGGGCACCTTTGCGCGCCATAGCGTCGGCCAGGATGCCGCCGCCACAGCCGACATCGAGCACCTTTTTGTTGGCCAAGTTGCATTGGCTGGTGATCCACTGCAAGCGCAGTGGGTTGATTTGGTGCAATGGGCGAAATTCACCGTTGGCGTCCCACCAACGGTGGGCCAGCTCAGAGAATTTGGCGAGTTCGGCTGGATCGAAGTTGGCGGAGTTCGGGGAATTGGCGAAATTAGAGCTGGCAGACATGAATCAATTGTCCCGCAAACAAAAAACCCCGCCGAGGCGGGGTTTCGTTGCAAGCCTGGCCTAAGCCAAGTAAGCCAAGTAAGCCAAGCCTGCCCGAGAAATCAAAAAACTTGATTACCGGTTGGCGCGTGTGCCGACCACTTCGACTTCAACGCGGCGGTTTTTAGCCATGCCTTCTTTGGTCTTGTTGTCAGCAACAGGCTGCTTCTCGCCCTTGCCTTCGGTGTACACGCGGTTTTTCTCGATGCCTTTGGACACGAGATAGGCCTTAACGGCTTCCGAACGACGAACCGACAGTTTCTGGTTGAAGGCGTCGCTGCCGCGTGCGTCAGCGTGACCCACAGCAATGATGACTTCCAGGTTGATGGCTTTGACCTTGCCAGCCAGGTCGTCGAGCTTGGCTTTGCCTTCGGGTTTGAGCACCGATTTGTTGGTGTCAAAGAAAGCGTCAGCGGCGTAGGTGACTTTGGTTGCGGCGGCAGGCGCTGGGGCAGGTGCCGGGGCTGGCGCTGGCGCTGGTGCAGCAGCTACGGGAGCAGGTGCGGGAGCAGGCGCTGGGGCGGGAGCGGGAGCAGGTGCTGGCGCTGGAGCGGGTGCAGCAGCAACAGGACGGGGAGCGACAATGGCACCATCACAGCCGACTGCGGCCGTGGCAGGCGTCCAGTTGGCATCGCGCCAGCAGTATTCTTGGGTGCCGTTTTTCCAAACCAGCTCACTGGCGGAATTGCGCCAGTTGTCAACAGTTTGAGCGCCGGCGGCGGTCGCAAGTGCTGCGGTAGCAATCAGCATTGCCACTTTGTTCAATTTTTTCATAGTTCTCCTTCTGGGGGAAATTCCGCAGCAGCGCTGCGATTAAGGGGACGTTCTAGGTGACCATCACCTAATTCGTTCCAATCATTGTGCCACAGCCTTATTCAGGAACAAGCCCGCAGGCGGGTCCGAACTGTCAGACAAAAGCTCAATTTGGCGTAAGTGTTGCAGCTGTGCGACAACCGCTTGCCCCTAAAATCAGACTCCGCCTGCCGCCACCACCTTCCTCATGACCCAGTTCGCCAAAGAAACCCTGCCCATCAGCCTTGAAGAGGAGATGCGGCGAAGTTACCTCGACTACGCCATGAGCGTGATCGTGGGCCGGGCTCTGCCAGACGCGCGTGACGGCCTCAAACCCGTGCATCGGCGCGTGTTGTACGCGATGCATGAGCTCAACAACGACTGGAATCGGCCTTACAAAAAGTCGGCCCGTATCGTCGGCGACGTGATTGGCAAGTACCACCCGCACGGCGACAGCGCGGTCTATGACACTATCGTGCGCATGGCGCAAGATTTTTCATTGCGCCATATGTTGGTGGACGGCCAAGGCAACTTCGGCTCGGTTGACGGTGACAACCCCGCCGCCATGCGCTACACCGAAATCCGCTTGGCCAAAATCGCGCACGAATTGCTCGCCGATTTGGACAAAGAAACCGTTGATTTCGGCCCCAATTACGACGGCAGCGAAAAAGAGCCGCTGGTCATGCCCGCGCGCTTCCCGAACCTGCTGGTCAACGGCTCTTCCGGCATCGCCGTGGGCATGGCGACCAACATTCCGCCGCACAATTTGAACGAGGTTGTTGACGCTTGCTTGCATTTGTTACGCAACCCGCTGGCGACCATCGACGAACTGATGGAGATCATCCCCGCGCCAGACTTCCCCACGGCCGGCATCATCTACGGCATCAATGGCGTCAAAGACGGCTACCGCACCGGCCGCGGCCGCGTCGTAATGCGTGCCAAGTGCCATTTTGAAGACATCGACAAAGGCCAACGCCAGTCCATCATCGTTGACGAGTTGCCTTACCAGGTCAACAAGAAGACGCTGCAGGAGCGCATGGCCGAGCTGGTGCACGAGAAGAAGATCGAGGGCATCAGCCACATACAGGACGAGTCTGATAAATCAGGCATGCGCCTGGTAATCGAACTCAAGCGCGGCGAAGTGCCCGAAGTGGTGCTGAACAACCTGTACAAACAAACGCAGCTGCAGGACACCTTTGGCATCAACATGGTGGCGCTCATCAATGGGCAGCCCAAGTTGTGCAACCTGAAAGACCTCATCGAGGTCTTTCTGGAGCACCGCCGCGAGGTCGTCACCCGCCGCACCATCTTCACCTTGCGCAAGGCGCGCGAACGCGGACACGTGCTTGAAGGCCTGGCGGTGGCGCTGGCGAACATTGACGAGTTCATTGCCATCATCCGCAATGCGCCGACGCCGCCAGTGGCCAAAGCCGAACTCATGGCCAAGCCGTGGGACAGCCAACTCGTGCGTGAAATGCTCACCCGCACGCGCGCCGATGGCGGCGTGATCAACGCCGACGACTACCGCCCGGACGGGTTGGAAGCTGAATACGGGATGGGCAAAGACGGCCTGTACCGCCTCTCGGACACGCAGGCCCATGAAATTTTGCAGATGCGCCTACAGCGCCTCACGGGCCTGGAGCAGGACAAGATCGTTGCCGAATACAAAGAGGTGATGGGCGAGATCGAAGATTTGCTCGATATCCTGAGCAAACCCGAACGCGTCTCGATCATCATCGGCGATGAGTTGACATCAATCAAGGCGGAGTTCGGCCAGGCCAAACTTGGCGCGCGCCGCAGTTTTGTGGAACACAGCTCGTTTGACCTGTCCACCGAAGACCTGATCACGCCGACCGACATGGTCGTCACACTTTCACACAGCGGCTACATCAAAAGCCAGCCCTTGAATGAATACCGCGCGCAAAAACGCGGCGGCCGCGGCAAACAGGCCACGGCCACTAAAGAAGACGACTGGGTAGACCAGCTCTTCATCGCCAACACCCACGACTACATCCTGTGTTTTTCAAACCGAGGCCGGCTGTATTGGCTCAAGGTGTGGGAAGTGCCGCAAGGCTCGCGCGGTTCGCGCGGACGGCCCATCGTCAACATGTTCCCGCTGATCGAAGGCGAAAAAATCACCGTGGTGTTGCCGCTCACGGGTGAAAAACGCAGCTTTCCCGCCACGCAATACGTCTTCATGGCCACCAGCATGGGCACGGTCAAGAAGACCGCGCTCGATGAGTTCGCCAACCCGCGCAAGGCTGGCATCATCGCGGTGGACTTGGATCCCGGCGACTTCCTGATCGGCGCCTCGCTCACCGATGGCGCGCATGACGTGATGTTGTTCAGCGACGGCGGCAAGGGCGTGCGTTTCGATGAAAACGATGTGCGGCCGATGGGCCGCAACGCACGTGGCGTTCGCGGCATGATGCTGGACGATGGCCAGACCGTCATCGCCATGCTGGTCGCCGAAGACGAGCAGCAATCGGTGTTGACCGCCACCGAAAATGGCTACGGAAAACGCACCAATATCACCGAATACACGCGCCATGGCCGCGGCACCAAGGGCATGATCGCCATCCAGCAGTCAGAACGCAACGGCAAGGTCGTGGCAGCGACCCTGGTTCATGTTGACGATGAAATCATGCTGATCACCGACAAAGGCGTGCTGGTGCGCACCCGCGTCAGTGAAATCCGCGAAATGGGCCGCGCCACCCAGGGCGTCACGCTGATTGGGTTGGACGAAGGATCCAAATTGAGCGGGCTGCAACGCATCGTCGAAAACGACGCGATTCCTGCCGAGGGTGATGCCCCAACCGATACTGACACCGACGCAGCCGCTGACGACGGCGGCGCTGCCGATGCCTGACCAAATCGCAGCGCCTTCTGCAGAACCCGATGGCCTGCCCGGCCTTCGGGTGCAGATTGACGCGTTGGATGCGCAATTGCTGGCGCTGTTGAACCAGCGTGCCAGGGTGGCCGAGCAGGTTGGCGAAGTCAAAAAACGCGAAGGCACGCCTTTCTTTCGGCCCGACCGCGTAGCACAGGTCATTGAAAAGATGCAGGCTGCCAATACGGGCCCGCTCAAAAGCAAGCACATCGATTCAATCTGGCGCGAAATCATGTCGGCCTGCTTGGCGCTGGAAGCGCCGCAGCGCGTGGCGGTGTTGGGGCCGGAGGGGACTTTTTGCGAACAGGCGGCGCGGCAGTATTTTGGCAGCGCCGCAGAACTGGTTTATTGCGCCAATTTTGACGAGGTTTTCCATGCTACGGAAGGCGGACGCGCCCAGTTTGGCGTGGTCGGTGTCGAAAGCTCGGCCGAAGGTGTGGTCACCCGTTCACTCGATTTGTTTTTACGCACACCGACGCAAATGGTCGGCGAAGTCAGCCTGATGGTGCGCCACAACCTGCTGCGTCTGACCAATTCGCTCGAAGGCATCGAAGTGGTGCTGGCGCATCCGCAAGCGCTGGCCCAATGCCAAGCCTGGCTGACGCAACACCTGCCCCATGCCGAGCGGCGCGCCGTTTCCAGCAACGCCGAGGGCGCGCGCCAGGCTGCGGCCAGCCCTGGCCTGGCGGCGCTGGCCGGGGAGCGGGCTGCCAGCCAGTTTGGCCTGCACATTGTCGCGCCCGCCGTGCAAGACGATGCCCACAACCGCACCCGTTTTGCCGTCATTTGCCTGCCGCAAACCTTGCCAGTCGCGCCGCCTTCTGGCAAAGACTGCACGAGTCTGGTGGTTTCCGTCCCCAACCGCCCGGGCGCACTGCATGACCTGCTGATTCCGCTGAAAAATCAGGGCGTTTCCATGACCCGGTTTGAGTCCCGCCCGGCCCGCACAGGCCAGTGGGAGTATTATTTTTACATCGACATTCAGGGCCACCCGGCGCAGGCCCACGTCGCGACGGCACTCAAGGAGCTTCAGGCTCTTTGCGCGTTTTACAAAGTGATTGGCACCTACCCTGTTTCTGACTAATGAACGCAATGAACTTGTCCTTGATGTCATTGAGATTCCCGCATGTTTGAGCAGCTCGGCCTGATCGGTTGTGGCTTGATGGGCGGCTCGTTCGCGCTGGCGATGAAGCGCGCGGGCTTGGTCAAACGGGTGGTTGGGTACAGCAAATCACCTTCCACCACCGAACGGGCGCGTGTGATGGGCGTGATTGACGTCGAAGCGCCGTCCGCGCTGCTGGCGGTTTCTGGTGCTGACATCGTATTGATCGCGGTTCCAGTGGCGGCCACGGAGGCCACTTTCAAAGCCATCAAGCACCTGGTTACCCCCAACGTGTTGCTAATGGACGTGGGCTCCACCAAACGCGAAGTGATCGACTCAGCGCGCCGCGCGTTGCGCGAGCAGATCGGCTCGTTTGTGCCAGCGCACCCGATCGCAGGCAAGGAGGTTGCCGGCGTTGAAAATGCCGATGTTGATCTGTTTGTTGGCAAGCAGGTGATACTCACGCCGATTGACCGCACCTCGCCGGAACTGCTGCAAAAAGCGATTGCGGTCTGGACCGGCCTGGGCTGCCGCGTTGGAAAAATGAGCCCGGAAGACCATGACTCGGCGTTTGCCGCCGTTAGCCACTTGCCGCACCTCATCGCGTTTGCGCTGATGAACGCCATCAGCGGGCAGCCTGCGGGCAAAGATTACCTCTCGCTGGCCGGGCCGGGTTTTCGCGACTTCTCCCGCATAGCCGCCAGCGACCCACAAGTCTGGCGCGACATCATGATCTCCAACCGGCAGGAATTGCTGGAGCAATCCAAAATTTTCCAGCGCAACCTTCAGGCGCTGGAACTGATGATTTCCAGCGGAAATGCCGAGGCGCTTGAAGATCTGATTGACCAAGCCAGTCTGGCACGCGCCAACTGGACCATGAACAACACTCGCCCGCGTTAGTCCCGGCGCCAACCCAGTGAGGCGCTGTCCGTGTACGCAACCGCTTTTCTCGACCTCCCCGCGCTGACCGGCGCCAATGGCACGGTGACGTTGCCCGGCTCCAAAAGCATCTCCAATCGGGTCTTGCTGCTGTCGGCATTGTGCGCAGGCACCACGCGCCTGCATGACGTGCTTGATTCAGACGACACCCAGGTGATGTTGAACGCCCTGCGCACGCTTGGATGTGGCGTGCGGGTGTCTGGCAGCACCGTTGAAATCGACGGTCTGGCTGGCCGCATCAAAAACCAGCAGGCTGATCTATTCATGGGCAATGCTGGCACGGCGATGCGCCCACTGACCGCTGCTTTGGCTGTGCTGGGCGGCGACTTCACGCTGCACGGCGTTCCCCGCATGCACGAGCGTCCCATCGGTGACCTGGTCGATGCCCTGCGGAAATTGGGGTGCAGCATCGACTACCAAGGTACGCCTGGTTACCCGCCGCTGAAAATCGGCCGACCGGTGTTGTCTTTGGAAAATCCGATTTCCGTTCGCGGCGATGTATCGAGCCAGTTTCTGACCGCCCTGTTGATGGCGCTGCCTTTGGTAGCAGCGAAGGACGTGGTGATTGATGTAGTCGGCGAGCTGATATCCAAGCCTTACATTGAAATCACGCTGAAGTTACTGGCACGATTTGGTGTTCACGTAAAGCGCGATGGCTGGCAGAAATTTACCCTTCCTGCGGGCTGCCAGCTTCAATCACCGGGCGAATTGCATGTCGAGGCGGACGCTTCATCTGCTAGTTATTTTATAGCTGTTGGTGCTATCTCTGCGAGACTTGCAGCCCAGAAAAGCATAAGAATTAACGGCGTGGGCCTGGATTCGATTCAGGGCGACATCCGCTTCGTGGAGGCCGCACAAATGATGGGCGCGGCAGTAACAGGCGGCGCGAATTGGCTGGAAGTCTCCAACGAGCGCTGGCCCTTACAGGCCATTGACCTGGACTGCAACCACATTCCTGATGCGGCCATGACACTGGCCGTCATGGCGCTCTACGCGAATGGCACAACCACCCTGCGCAATATTGCCAGTTGGCGGGTCAAGGAGACTGACCGCATTGCCGCGATGGCGACCGAGTTGCGCAAGTTTGGTGCCGTGGTCGAAGAAGGTGCAGACTTCATCCGCGTGACGCCGCCGGAATCTGCGAACAAATGGAGAGCCGCCAGTGTTCATACCTATGACGACCACCGCGTAGCCATGTGTTTTTCGCTCGCTGCGTTCAACCCTGCCCGCCTGCCGGTACGCATTCTCGACCCCAAATGTGTCGCGAAAACCTTCCCAGACTATTTCGAAACGCTTTTTTCAGTGGTGGAAACCGACATTGGCACGATTCCGGTCATTTGTGTGGACGGCCCGACTGCCTCTGGCAAGGGCACCCTAGCGGCGGAATTGGCGAAACGCCTGGGCTACCGGTTTCTGGATTCCGGCTCGCTGTACCGCATTTCCGGGTTGGCCGCTTTGCAGGCCAGTTTGGCGCTTCAAATTGACAACGCGGGCCAGATCGCCGAATTGGTACGGCACGCTTCGATCCGATTTGAAGGCGGTCGGGTTTGGTTGGACGACCAAGACGCAAGCGACGCCATTCGCACCGAAGAGGCGGGCATGCGCGCGTCCAAAGTCTCAGGCTTTCCGCAGGTGCGCGATGCCTTGATTGACCTTCAACACAGTTTTCGGCGCCTGCCCGGTTTGGTGGCTGACGGGCGCGACATGGGAACCATCATCTTCCCCCATGCACCTCTCAAGGTTTTCTTGACAGCCAGCGCCGAACGAAGGGCCGAAAGGCGCTATAAACAGTTGATTTCAAAGGGAATTTCTGCTATACTCCCATCTCTTCGTGCGGACTTGGAAGCGCGTGATGCTCGGGATTCCTCTCGTGCGGTTGCGCCACTGAAAGCCGCCCCAGACGCCCTGCTGCTAGACAACTCTGACTTGACCGTCGAAGAATCGGTCAAACAAGTGTTGACCTGGTGGCAGAGCAAACAGCCATTTGGCGCCGCCTGACACCGCTTAATCGCGGTTCATTTGGCACAAGCGGCTAAAACCGGTCCTCATTGCCAACATTGCGCTGCTTACAGGTGCCCGGTGGTGAGGTTCAACAACTTAACCCGCAATGCAAATTGCACAAAAAATGTCCGAAAAAATGTCCGAATCGTTCGCAGACCTCTTTGAAGAATCACAAAAACGTTCCGAAACCCGCATTGGCGAAGTCGTCACCGCTGAAGTTGTTCGCATTGAACACAACTTTGTGGTTGTCAATGCCGGCTTGAAATCCGAGGCCTATGTGCCTTTGTCCGAGTTCAAGAGTGACAAAGGCGAACTCGAGTGCCAAGTTGGTGAGTTTGTCTCTGTGGCCATCGTCGCCATGGAAAACGGTTACGGCGACACCATCGTCAGCCGCGACACCGCCAAGCGCCTCGCCTCATGGATGAGCTTAGAGAAATCGCTGGAATCCGGCGAGTTTGTCACCGGCACCACCAGCGGCAAAGTCAAAGGTGGCCTGACCGTTTTGGTCAATGGCATCCGCGCCTTCCTGCCCGGCTCCTTGGTTGACACCCGCCCCACCAAAGACTTGTCTCCGTACGAGAACAAGACGATGGAGTTCAAGGTCATCAAGCTGGACCGCAAGCGCAACAACGTCGTGTTGTCGCGCCGTGCCGTGGTCGAAGCCTCGATGGGCGAAGAACGCGCCAAACTGATGCAGACTTTGAAAGAAGGTTCAGTGGTTCAGGGCGTCGTCAAAAACATCACCGAATACGGCGCGTTTGTCGATTTGGGCGGCATCGACGGCCTTTTGCACATCACCGACATGGCCTGGCGCCGTGTGCGTCACCCCTCCGAAGTGGTGACAGCTGGGCAAGAAATCACCGCCAAGATCCTGAAGTTCGACACCGAGAAAAACCGTGTCTCACTCGGCTTGAAGCAAATGGGCGACGACCCTTGGATGGGCGTGAACCGCCGCTACCCGCAGGGCACGCGCATGTTCGGCAAGATCACCAACATCGCCGACTACGGCGCGTTTGTCGAGCTCGAGCCCGGCATCGAAGGCCTGGTGCACGTCTCCGAGATGGACTGGACGAACAAAAACATCGCCCCATCCAAACTGGTCACGCTGGGCGACGAAGTTGAAGTCATGGTTCTGGAAATCGACGAAGACAAGCGCCGCATCAGCCTGGGCATGAAGCAGTGCAAGGCCAACCCATGGCAAGAGTTCGCGCAAAACACCAAACGCGGTGACCGCGTCAAGGGCCCGATCAAATCCATCACCGATTTC
>JANOYE010000360.1:0-10686 GCA_031428695.1 Rhodoferax sp.
GACGCCAATTGGAAGTTTGAGACCACGCCACAACCCGGCCTCAATGGCCGCAAGGGTTACCAGCCCCGCGGCAAGGTGCTGGGCGGCTCCAGCTCCATCAACGCGATGATTTACGCGCGCGGCCAACACGCAGACTACGACGCCTGGGCCGCCGAGGGCAACCCCGGCTGGTCGTTCAACGAGGTTCTGCCCTACTTCAAACGCGCAGAAAACAACGAACGCGGCCCGGATGCTTTTCACGCCATTGGCGGCCCGTTGAACGTGAAAGACCTCGCCAGCCCGAACCGCTTCGGCCCGATCTTCATCGAAGCTGGCCAGCAGGCCGGTTACGCGCACAACCCCGACTTCAACGGCGCAGCCCAAGAAGGCGTGGGCATGTACCAGGTGACCCACCGCAACGGCGAACGTTTCAGCGCCGCCAAGGCCTACCTCACGCCGAATCTCAACCGCTCAAATTTGCAGGTCATCACCGGGGCACACACGACACGCATCCTGATGACGGGCAAACGCGCCGCCGGCGTGGAATACAGCCAAGGCGGCGCGCTCAAACAGATCACCTGCACGCGCGAGGTTTTGTTGTGCGCGGGTGCTTTGCAATCACCGCAGATCCTGATGCTCTCGGGCATTGGCCCGCAAACCCATTTGTCGGCCATGGGCATCAAGGTCGTGCAAGACCTGCCGGGTGTTGGCCATAATTTGCATGACCACGTCGATGTGGTGCTGGTGCACACCGCGCCGCACCTGAAAGACCTGTTTGGCATGACGCTGGGCGGACTGGCGCGTGCCATCAAAGGCATGTTTGAATGGCGCAAACACCGCACTGGCATGTTGACGACCAACTTCGCCGAAGCCGGTGGTTTCGTCAAGTCCGCGCCGTCAGAACCCGTGCCTGATTTGCAGTTTCACTTCGTCATCGGAAAATTGGTCAACCACGGGCGCACCACCACTTTTGGCATGGGCTACTCCTGCCACGTTTGCTTGTTGAACCCGGTGAGCCGCGGCTGCCTGCGCCTGGCCAGCAAAGACCCATTGGCCGCACCCTTGATCAACCCGAATTTCCTTGGCGAGGCCCAAGACATGACGCGCCTCGTAAAGGGTTTCAAAGCCATGCGTACCTTGCTGGCGCAGCCCTCGTTGGCGGGGTACGGCGGCGAGGAATCCGCCCTGTCAGCGGGTGCGCAGACTGACAAACAGATCGAGCAGTTCATCCGCGACCACGCCGACACCATCTACCACCCGGTGGGCACCTGCCGCATGGGCAATGGCCCGCTGGATGTGGTGGACGCTGAGCTGCGCGTGCGCGGCGTGCAAGGCCTGCGCGTGGTGGACGCCTCCATCATGCCGCGTGTGGTGGCCGGCAACACCAATGCGCCGGTGATCATGATCGCCGAGAAGGCAGCGGACATGATCAAGGCGGCTGCTGTTTGAATCATACCCAAATTGGGTACTAAAAGGCATAAAAATCAGGCTTTGCCAAAGACCGTGAGAAAACCAAGGCCCTAAGTCACGTATTGTATGGCTAATTAGCTATATAATATATAGCATCCATATCCTGCTTCAAGGCCAAACATCGGACAGTTATTTGGCGAAACGCCTGCGCGTCAACGCCAAGGCAATCCAAAAACTTCCAACTGCGTAAACCGCCAACACTGCGAAATGTTGCACCGCATCGGCCGGCCACTGGTTCATGAACAGTGGCCGCACCAGCTCCACCGCGTTGGTCAGCGGCAACCAGGCGGACACGGTTTGCAGCCAGCCGGGCAACTGCTCGCGCGGAAAGAACACGCCGCTCAAAAACATCATCGGTGTCATGAACAGCGTGAAGTAGTAGGTGAAGAAATCGTAGCCCTTGGCCAGGGCGTTGAACACCAGCGCGATGCAACTGAAGGTGATGCCCACCATCAAGAGGATCGGCAGCGCCACCAGCAAAAGCGGGCTGTGCGAGATGCCCAGGCCCAGCATCACCAGCAAAATCGCCACTGAGGTGGTGAGCGACTTGAACGCCGCCCACAACATTTCAGCCAGCAAAATGTTGTCCAAATTCACCGGCGCGTTCATGATGCCGTCCCAAGTTTTTTGCACATGCATGCGCGAGAAGGCCGAATACAGCGCCTCAAAAGAAGCCGCATTCATGGCGCTGGTACAGATGTAGCCGCCGCCCAGGAAGATGATGTAGGGCACCTTCACGTCGCCCATTTGCACCTGGCCCACCAAAGCGCCCAGGCCGTAACCAAACGCCACCAGCGCGATCAGCGGGTCGGCAATGTTGCCCAAAATGCTGGGGATGGCGAGTTTCTTCCACACCAGCAGGTTACGCAGGAACACCGGCCACCAGCGCATGGAAAGTTCGGGCGCACGCCAGATGCTGGGCGCGGGCGCGTTGACCAGCCTGTTTGATGCGCTCGTGTTCATGCGTCCTCCCTGATCTGCCGACCCGTCAGTTTCAAAAAGAGATCTTCCAGATTCGCCGGCCGGTGCAGCGTGCGCAACTGAGGTTGTTCAGCCAAGGCGCCCATCAGTTGTTTTGCGTTTTGGGTGTAGAAAAACACCGTCTCGCCACTCACCTCCACCCGCTGCGCCAGGGCTTTCAAGGGCGAATCCACCAGAGCCAGTGCGCCTTCGCCATACACCTCGACCACGTCGGGTTCCAAATATTGAGCAATTAATTCACGCGGTTTGCCTTCGGCGATTTTCTTGCCGTGGTCCAGCACCAACAGGCGCGAACACAGCCGCTCTGCCTCGTCCATGAAATGGGTGGTGAGCAAGATTGATTTGCCTTGTTGCAGCAGCGTTTGCAGGCGCTCCCACATCAGGTGGCGGGCTTGTGGGTCGAGGCCGGTGGTGGGCTCATCCAGCAGCAACAGTTGCGGGTCATTCACCAGCGAACGCGCCAGCGACAGGCGGCGCTTCATGCCGCCGGAGAGTTCACCGGGCTTGGCGTCTTTCTTGTGCGTGAGCGCGGCGAATTCCAGCAACTGCGGAATGCGCGCGCGAATGGCTGCTTCTTTCATGCCGAAATAACGCCCATACACCAGCAGGTTTTCAGCGCAACTGAAGTCCGGGTCGAGCGTGTCGGCTTGGCTCACCACCCCCAGTTGCGCCTTGATGGCCAGGGAATCCTGGGGCATCTCCAGCCGGGGGCTGCCGGGAAAGTGGTAACCCACACTGCCTGCGTCCGGGTTGGTCAGCCCCAGGCACATGCGGATGGTGGTGGTTTTGCCGGCGCCATTCGGCCCAATCACGCCCAAACACTCGCCCTTGGCAATGGAAAAGGAAACGTCGTCCACCACGGTTACCTCGCCGTAACGCTTTTTCAGGTGCTGCGCCTCAAACAGGGGTTGATTCATGTCATGGAAATAAGTGTGATTTGGGTTATTCAAGCTTTGAAGGTGCATACTTCCAAGGAATATGCCTGCATGGACGAATCCTTGATTTTCAGACAAAACCGATGCCCGCCAAAACCTCCGTGACCAACCCGGCAACTGCCTCGTTGTCAGCAGAGGTCAGCGCAACGACCTTGTTGGCGCTGAACAACCAATTGACGCGCCAGTCCAGGTTGCTGGAAATCACCCTGGGCAGCATCAGCCAGGGCATCTTCATGATCGAGGCCGACGGTCGCGTCAGCACTTTCAACGCACGTGTGTGTGAGCTGCTGGACCTGCCACCGAGCCTGTTGAAAACCCGGCCCACCTTGCAGGAGGTCACGCTTTTCCAACGTGACAGGGGAGATTTTGGCGTCGACTCTGGCCTTCTCGATGACGTTGCACGCGCCCACGTTGAGGCCACCAGCGACGCCGCCACACCCGATGCTTATTTGCGAGCCACGCGCATCGGCCCACCCGCGTATCTGCGCAAAACCCATACCGGCCGCATACTGGAAGTCAAAACACAGCTGTTGCCCTCTGGCGCAATGGTTCGCACCTTTGCTGACGTTACCGACTATGTCGAGGCAGACAAAGCGAGGTCGCGCCTGCAACTGCTTCTGGAAGCGACTCAGTCAATGGCGGGTGTCGGCGGCTGGGAAGTGGACGTCGCCAGCGGCAAGGTGTTCTGGACTGACGAAATGCACCGTTTGTTAGAGACCACAGCACAGAGCTACAGACCAACCATTGCCACCTCGTACGACTTTTTCACGCCAGCTTCAGCCAAAAAAATCCGGCGGGCTTTTGCAGTGGCCAAGGACTCTGCGGAGCCGCTGGAGATGGATCTGGAAATGGTCACGGCCACAGGACGGCCGATCTGGGTGCACTCCAAAAGCATGGCAACCCTGGAACGCGGCCGCGTCGTCAAACGCACCTCTGTGGTTCACGACATCACCGAGCGCAAGCGGGCCGAGGCCGAGTTGCGGGCCGGTGAAGCCAATTTGCGGCAAATGACGTCCCAGGTGCCGGGCATGGTGTACCAAGTGCAATTGATGCCAGACGGCATTCGCAAGTACCACTTTGTCAGTGACGGCGTGCGCGAGCTGTACGGCCTGGAGCCCGAAGCCGTGCTCGCCAATGCCAGCCTGCTGGAGACCTTCCGCCACCCGGACGACCGCCTGGTGATCGACGAAGAGATGCGCCGCACGCTGGCCTCGGGCGGACCCTTGACAACCCAGTTCCGCCTGCGTTTTGGCAACGGGCGCGTCAAATGGGTGGAAATGTCCTCCTCCGGCGTCAGTTCACCTGGTGGTGGTTTTGTGCGCAGTGGCGTGATGATGGACGTCACCGCGCGCAAGCGGGCCGAGACCGAACTGCTGGAAACCGAGGCTGTGTGGAAGCTGGCCCTGGACAGCACTGGGGACGGCGTGTGGGACTGGCATATCCAGACCGGCGTCGAGATTTACTCGACGCGTTATCTGGAAATGTATGGTTTTGAGCCCGGTGAATTGGCGAGTTATGCTGACGCCTCGGACGCCCGCACCCACCCCGACGACCGGGAGCAGATGCTGAGCGACCGCCAGGCGCATTTTGACGGCCTGACCCCCACCTACATCAACGAGCACCGCATACGCTGCAAAGACGGCAGCTACAAATGGATTTTGACGCGCGGTGCGGTGATCGCCCGCGACGCCAATGGCAAACCCTTGCGCATGGTCGGCACCCACACCGACATCACCGGGCGCAAACAGTCTGAAGTGTTGATCTGGAAGCAGGCCAATTTTGACGCCTTGACTGGCTTGCCCAACCGCCGCATGCTGCGCGACCGGCTTGAGCAAGACATGAAAAAATGCCGCCGCGAGGGCTTGCATCTGGCCATACTTTTCATTGACCTCGACCATTTCAAGGATGTCAATGACACCTTGGGCCATGACAAGGGCGATCTGCTTCTGGTTGAGGCGGCGCGGCGCATTTGCGCCTGCGTGCGCGAATCGGACACAGTGGCGCGCATGGGCGGCGACGAATTCACGGTGGTGGTTGCGGACCTGAAAGACGCCTCGCACCTGGAGCGCATCATCCAGGGCATCCTGCAGGCCATGGCCACCGTTTTCCAGCTCGGTGACGAGCAAGTGTTTGTGTCCGCCAGCGTCGGCATCACGATTTGCCCGCTGGATGGCGCTGAGATCGAAAGCCTGTTCAAAAACGCCGACCAGGCGCTCTACGTGGCCAAGGGCGAGGGCAGAAACCGTTTCAGCTTTTTCACGCCCGCGCTTCAGGAGGCGGCGCAAAACCGGCTGCGCCTGACCCAAGACCTTCGCACCGGCCTGGCCCAGAACCAGTTCAGCATGGTGTACCAGCCCATCGTTGAGCTGGGCAGCGGCAATATCCACAAAGCCGAAGCCCTGATGCGCTGGCAACACCCGGTACGGGGGCAGATCAGCCCAGGTGAGTTCATCCCCATCGCCGAGGCCAGCGGCGTCATCGTGGAGCTGGGCAACTGGGCGTTTGACCAAGTAGCGCGCCAGGTTTGTTACTGGCGCGGCGCACTGCACCCTCAGTTTCAGATCAGCATCAACAAATCGCCGGTGCAGTTCCACCATGCCAGCACCGGGCACAGCGCCTGGCTTGACCAAATGAGCGCCTTGGGGCTGCCCGGCCCGGCCATCGCCGTCGAGATCACCGAAGGCCTGCTGCTGGACGCCGGCGCCGAGGTGAGCCGCAAGCTGCTGCAGTTGCGCGACGCGGGCATCCAGGTGTCGCTGGACGACTTCGGCACCGGTTATTCGGCGTTGTCTTATTTGCAAAAATTCGACATCGACTACATCAAAATCGACCGCCAGTTTGTGCGCCATTTGGAACCTGCCTCAACCGACCTGGCGCTGTGCAAGGCGATCATCGTGATGGCCCACGCTCTGGGCTTGAAGGTTATCGCCGAAGGCATCGAAACCACGCTGCAGCGGCAACTTCTGCATGAGGCCGGCTGCGATTACGGCCAGGGCTTCCTGTTTGCCCGCCCCATGCCGGCTTGCGATCTGGAACGCCTGGTGCTGGCGCAACGAGGCCAGCCAATATCGCAGATTGCAGCGTGAAGCCCGCGGAAATTGCGGTAAATTCTCATCCTCAACCGACTGCAGATTCACCCTCAATTTCCCTCATGACCACACTTGGCACCCCTCTTTCCCCTTCGGCCACCAAAGTAATGCTGCTGGGCTCTGGCGAGCTTGGCAAGGAAGTCTTGATCGCCCTGCAGCGCCTGGGCGTGGAGACCATCGCTGTTGACCGTTATGACAACGCGCCCGGCCACCAGGTGGCGCACCGCAGCCACACCATCGCCATGAATGACGCCGTGCAGCTCAGAGCCCTGATAGAAGCCGAGCGCCCTCACCTTGTGGTGCCCGAAATCGAAGCCATCGCCACCTCGATGTTGCAGGTGCTGGAGGCTGAAGGCAAGGTTCGTGTGGTGCCCACGGCCCGCGCGGCGCGCCTGACGATGGACCGCGAAGGCATCCGGCGGCTGGCCGCTGAAACCCTGCGGCTGCCGACCAGCCCCTATGAATTTTGCGATTCACTGGAAGAGCTGCAAGCTGCCATAGAAGGCACGGGCGGCAGCACCTCGGGTTTTGGCATTGGTTACCCCTGCATCGTCAAACCGGTGATGAGCAGCTCTGGCAAGGGGCAAAGCCGCATCAACAGCACCGCCGACATCAAAACCGCGTGGGACTACGCCCAGGCTGGCGGGCGCGTGCAAGGCGGGCGTGTGATTGTGGAAGGCGTGATTGACTTCGACTACGAAATCACCCTGCTCACGGTGCGTGCACTGGGCGTAGGAGGCCAGGTGGAAACGCATTTCTGCGAACCCATCGGCCATGTGCAGGTGGGCGGCGATTATGTGGAAAGCTGGCAGCCGCAGCGCATGCACCCCGCCGCCTCCTTGCGTGCTGGCAACATCGCCAAAGCCATCACCGACAACCTCGGCCAGGGCGCCGACGGCAAACCGGCGGGCCTGGGGCTGTATGGCGTGGAGCTGTTTGTGAAAGGCGAAGACGTGTGGTTCAGCGAAGTCAGCCCGCGCCCGCACGACACCGGCATGGTGACGATGTGTTCGCAGTGGCAAAACGAGTTCGAGTTGCACGCCCGCGCTATTCTGGGCTTGCCCGTCAACACCGCAATGATGTGCCCCGGCGCCAGCGCCGTCATCTATGGCGGCGTAGACGCCCGAGGGATTGCGTTCGAAGGTGTGGACGAAGCCCTGCGTGTGCCCAACTCAACCATCCGCCTGTTTGGCAAGCCCGAAAGTTTCGTCAAGCGCCGCATGGGCGTGGCCTTGGCTTACGACGCTGATGTGAACGTAGCGCGCAAACACGCCAAGCTTGCCGCTTCCCTGGTGAAACCGCGCAGGGCCTGAGCCCATGGCTGACGCGACAGAACCGCACGTGCCTGAACCACACCTGCCTGAACCTCACGTGCGCGTGGTCGAAGAGAAGCTGCTCTCCAACAACTGGTACACCCTCAAAACCACCACGTTTGACTTGCAACGCCGCGACGGAACCTGGCAGCGCCAGCACCGCGAGAGTTATGACCGGGGCAACGGCGCCACCATCCTGCTCTACAACCGCGCGCAAAAAACCGTCATCCTCACGCGCCAGTTTCGCTTCCCGACTTACGTGAATGGCAACACCAGCGGCATGATGATCGAAGCCTGCGCCGGCCTCTTGGACAAAGACGATCCCGAGACCTGCATCAAGCGCGAAACCGAAGAAGAAACCGGCTACCAAGTGCGCGAAGTGCGCAAGGTGTTCGAGGCCTACATGAGCCCTGGCTCGGTGACGGAGAAGTTGTACTTTTTTGTGGGGGAATATTCAGCGCGCGACCGCGTTTCTGACGGCGGCGGGCACCCGCATGAAGGGGAAGACATCGAAGTGCTGGAGCTTTCTCTTGATGTTGCGCTGTCGATGGTTGGCAAGGGCGAGATCGTCGATGCCAAGACGATCATGTTGTTGCAGTATGCGAAGTTGCGGGGGTTGGTGAACTAAGTCAAGCGCCCTCGCGTTTGTTCGCCAGTCGCTTTTTGGTCGGCCGGGTTTTCGCCGTCCGCAATGACGGCTTCAGTTTGAACGCCTGAGCCTGCGCTTCGACGTAAGAATCCAGCAGACGCCGGATCATCCGCTGGTACTGCGTTTGATGTTTGGACGCCTCGCTTTTGAAAAAATCAACGCTGCTTTTGCTCAATGCCAACGTGACCTTGACGCCTTCCTCCCGAAAAGCCAGCTCGGCGGGTGACGGCAGGAAGTCCCGAACGACTTCCACCTCGCCCAAGGGTTCATCCGTGTAAGTGATTTTCTTTGTCATAAATCTGCTTTCCTTTGCGCCAGTAACCCGCGCCAATGATTCGAACCACGCTGCCCCGGTAAGTGAACCGGACCGTGAGCACGCCGCCCGCGACTTTGCCAAAACAATAAAACCGCTCTTCGGTTTCGCTATGCCCGAGGTCACGGGCGATGACACGCTACGTGTCAAAAAACGCGGATTGCGCATCCTGAAAAGAGGCCTTGTGCTTTTCCAGATTCGCCGCGTTCTTCGCCTCGTTCCAGTCAAATCTCGCTGAAGTCATGTTTCGATGATATCAAATAGATGGACTAAATGCCATATGTTTGTATGGAGTTTTATCGGACAATTGCCGAATTCAGCGGCCAAGCTGGTCGAGTATTTTTTGATGCGCCGCTGGCCGCCAGCCAAGCGCCCCGCCGCCGCTCCTCATAAGTCGCAGGCGCGAACGCTATCGCGTTCACTGGCGCCACAAATCGTCGGGACGGCGGGGCGCATGACTGGCGGCGAAGAATAAAACCCGATCGGTGCAGAAACTCGAACCCGTAAAACTTCGCTTACAGCGATCGAATCTTTCCAACGAGCAATTCAGCTCGGCGTCCATATTCATAGCAAGTCTGCTTGTGATTTTCTGCAACCAATCGATGGTTGTCGCCGTCAAGTTTTGTAAACGTCAAGTCAAAGTACTTGCGCGACCGATCGACCAAGTCGTCAAGAAGTGCCATGTGATGCTTAATTTCCAAAAGTTTTCTCTGGAAAGAAGTTTCAAATGACCAAAGCGAATTTACTCGAGAGTCCAAGAGCGGAGCGGAATAGCGCTGAAGCATTGTCGCCTTGTTCGGCTTCTGGGAGCTCGCCGCACCTAGTTGAACCAGTTCCGCATCAGTCATGGCAACGAATTGACGGAGACTTAGAGTCACTCCTTGCAATTCGGTTGAAATTGAGAATCGCTCCATGTCGGATTTAATCCACTCAAGGAATTTTCTATCCAAAGACCCTTGATCCGCCCGGACGGTAAACGCCGCAAGGGCCAGCGTGTTCCCAAGCTCACCCAGTTCACTGAGCGCCGCTTGACGCCCAAGCTCATTTTCACGACGACTTCGGATCAGGTCGGTTATGACTGGAGCTAAAAGTCCCAACAGCCAACCGAGCACCAGAATTGCCAGTTTTTCAAACAATTTATCCCTTTCGATTTTGATGAAACCAAAAACACCTGCATTGCATTTTCCGGCTTTTCAAAATGCGTATTGCCGCATTACCCGACTTCTGATCACCAGTAAAGATTTGGGCTAAATTCACTTCTCGACAAATTCTCCCTCAGATATACGAGCAAGGGGTAGTGCGGTCGGCGTCCCTATGTCCTTCCGCCCCCTGCCACGCACCCCGCCGTCCCGACGATTTGTGGCGCCAGTGAAAGCGACAGCTTTCGCGCCTGCGACTTATGAGGAGCGGCGGCGGGGTGCTTGGCTGGGTGCCAGCGGCGCTTAAGGACTCAAACAAACCCAATTTGGGTACTATCAAGCCAAAATTCTAAGTCCAAAACCAATTTCAAAGAAAAATCGGCCTTCAAGTCACGTGAAATGGACGTTAATTGCTATTAATACAATAGCAACAAAAACCTCGCAAAAATGAAACCAAAACCCAAGCTTACTGAAACGCCACCTCGGCAAACGACCTCAACTTGCGCGAATGCAACTTATGCACCCCCTGCGCTCGCAGCAACTCCATCGCCCGCATGCCGATGCGCAAATGCTGGTCTACACGCTCGCGGTAGAAGTGGTTCGCCATGCCGGGCAGTTTGATCTCGCCGTGCAACGGTTTGTCGCTCACACACAGCAAGGTGCCGTAGGGCACGCGGAAGCGGAAACCATTGGCGGCGATGGTCGCGCTTTCCATGTCGAGCGCGACGGCGCGGCTTTGGCTGAAGCGGCGTTGGGGGCCGTTGTCGGGCAGCAGCTCCCAGTTGCGGTTGTCGGTGCTGGCGACGGTGCCTGTGCGC
>JANOYE010000361.1:0-4936 GCA_031428695.1 Rhodoferax sp.
GCCGTCGGCCAGAACGCCGCCGGCAACATGAGCGACGAAGACCTGTTGCAAATCGAGCGCCGCGCCGTGCCGGGCACCGGCTCTTGCGGCGGCATGTACACGGCCAACACCATGTCTTCCGCCTTCGAAGCGCTGGGCCTCTCGCTGCCCTACTCGTCAACCATGGCCAACCCGCATGATGAGAAGCTCAACTCGGCGAAAGAGTCGGCCAAAGTGCTGATCGAAGCCATCAAGAAGGACATCAAGCCGCGCGACATCGTGACGCGCAAGGCGCTGGAGAACGCCGTCGCCGTCATCATGGCCACCGGCGGCAGCACCAATGCGGTGCTGCACTTTTTGGCGATTGCCCATGCGGCGGGCGTTGAGTTCACCATTGACGATTTCGAAACCGTGCGCAAACGGACACCGGTGTTGTGCGACTTGAAGCCCTCCGGCAAATACCTGGCGGTCGACTTGCACAAAGCCGGTGGCATTCCGCAAGTGATGAAGACGCTGCTGGTGGCGGGCTTGTTGCACGGCGACTGCATCACCATCTCTGGCCAGACCATTGCCGAGGTGCTCAAAGACCTGCCGGATGCACCCCGTGCTGACCAAGACGTGATCCGCCCCATCGCCAACCCAATGTACAAACAGGGCCACTTGGCCATCTTGAAGGGCAACCTGAGCCCCGAAGGCTGTGTCGCCAAAATCACCGGCCTGAAAAAACCGGTGATGACCGGCCCGGCGCGCGTGTTTGACGACGAACAATCCGCCCTCGCTGCGATTCTGGCGGGCAAAATTGTCGCGGGCGACGTGATGGTGCTGCGTTATTTGGGCCCCAAAGGCGGCCCCGGCATGCCTGAAATGCTGGCGCCCACGGGCGCGTTGATTGGCGCGGGACTGGGTGAAACGGTCGGCTTGATCACCGATGGGCGCTTCTCTGGCGGCACCTGGGGCATGGTGGTCGGCCACGTGGCGCCCGAAGCGGCAGTGGGCGGTTTGATCGCGTTCATCCAGGAAGGTGATTCGGTCACCATTGATTCGGTGCAACTGCTGTTGCAGCTGAACGTGCCCGACGCTGAAATTGCCAAGCGCAAAGTGGGCTGGGTGCCGCCGAAACCGCGTTACACCCGCGGCGTGCAGGCCAAATTCGCCTTCAACGCCTCAACCGCCAGCAAGGGCGCTGTGCTCGACTTGTATTAGCGTTTTTTGTTGGAACGCAGGGTTCCAATGTCGAGTTTCTGCTTGTCGATGCGCGCCTGCTTGCGGGCGGTTTCCTTCTCCATGGCCTTTTTCTTGGTGTAACCGGTGGAATCCGACCATTGCCACCAGACCACGGCCAAGGCGAAGGGCGCCAAGCACAGCCACCACGACCAAGTGGCCACAGGGCCGATTTCAAGGTATTTCAGGGCCAGCAAGATCAGGCCCAAACCAACAGCGTACATCTCAATCTCCGTAATTTGTCACGGTTTGTCGTAGATCAGAGGGCAATTTGCCGACCTTTCCAGCAGGCGGGCGTCAACCGCTTTCACTACAATACCGTTTAAGCACTGTATCCTAACCTTTTCATGAGGAAACCAATGAAATCCAGCTCGATTGCCCGTTTTGCCAAACTCGCCGACAAGTTCGCCTTTTCAGCGGTGGTTGTCGCAACTGCGAGCATTGCCGCTCCCGCGTTTGCTGACCAGGCTTTGGCCACCAGCAAAAACTGCATGGCTTGCCACGCGGTAGACAAAAAACTCGTGGGCCCCAGCTACAAAGAAGTCGCCGCCAAATACGCGGCAGACAAAACCGCCGTTGACAAACTGGCCGTCAAGATCATCAAGGGTGCCTCTGGCACCTGGGGCGCAGTGCCCATGCCAGCCAACGCACAGGTGAACGAGGCCGAGGCGAAGAAATTGGCCGCTTGGGTGATGACGATTAAATAAGCGCTCACCAAATAAATAAAAAGCCCGCCTTGTGCGGGCTTTTTTTCGCCTTTAAGTCACGTAAAATGGCGACAATTAGCTATAATATTTGACTTTAATTTTAATTTAAATACTACATTAATTAATTTAATATCAATTTTAAACGTATTTTTATGATTGATCAAAACCCCGGCATCCCATGGACAATCTCGGCTAAAGACTGACCACCACCCCTGAGCTTTTATGTCCACTCAACTCTTCAATTTGACCGGCCGCACCGCCCTCATCACCGGCTCCTCCCGCGGCTTGGGCCATGCCATCGCCACTGGTTTTGCAGAGGCGGGTGCACGCATCGTGCTCAATGGCGTGGACGCCGCGCGCCTTCACGACTCCGCCGAAAAGCTGCGCGCCCAGGGCTTCGACGTGATGACCAGCGCCTTTGACGTGGCCAGCGAGACGCAGATCGTCGCCGCCTTCAAACGCCTGGACGACCAGGGTGTGAACGTGGACATCCTGGTCAACAACGCCGGCATCCAATTCCGCAAACCGATGGTCGAGCTGGAAACGGCGGATTGGCAACGCGTGATTGATGTCAACCTCACTGCCGCATTTATTTTGGGCCGCGAGGCCGCGCGGCGCATGCTGAAACGGCTGGCCGATGGCCAAGTGCCTGCTGGGCGGTCCACCGGCAAAATCATCAACATTGGTTCACTCATGAGCGGACTCGGGCGGGCAACGGTCGCGCCCTACACGGCGGCCAAAGGTGGCATCAAGATGCTGACGCAGTCGATGACGGCCGAATGGACTGAGCACAACATCCAGGCCAATGCCATCGGCCCCGGCTACATGTTGACCGAGATGAACAAACCGCTGATCGACAACCCCACGTTCAACGCCTGGGTGACAGGCCGAACGCCAGCCAAACGCTGGGGCAAGCCGGAAGAGCTGGTCGGCGCTGCAGTGTTCTTGGCGTCGAATGCGTCGGACTATGTGAGTGGCCAGATCATCTACGTGGATGGCGGCATGTCGAGCGTTTTGTGAGTTTTGCGGGTTTTCCGATGGTTACCGCCAACCCAAAACTGAGCCATTTATCTCGCTGGTCAGATTTGTCGAGCTATTTCTAACCTCTACTGGGTAAACGCAGTGACGACACCGGCAGGCGTGATCTTGCGGATCGCATTGTTGACGGAGTCGGCGACATAGATGTTGCCTGCGGCATCGACCGCGAGGCTGCGCGGGTTTTGGAACCGAGCCGCACTGCCCGTGCCGTTGGCGCTGCCAGGGCTGCCGGCCAAACCGGCCAGGGTACTGACCACACCGGCGGGCGTGATCTTGCGGATCGTGTGGTTGAGGCCGTCAGCGACGTAGACGTTGCCAGCGGCATCGACCGCGACACCCCAGGGGCCATCGAACCTGGCCACACCGACCGGGCCATCGACGCTGCCAGGGCTACCGGACAGACCTGTCAGTGTGCTGACGGCACCAGCGGGGGTGATCACGCGGACGGCATCGTTGGTCTGGTCGCCGACGTAGAGGGTGCCTGCGGCATCGACCGCGACACCGACCGGCCGACCAAAGCGAGCCGTACTGCCGGAGCCATCGGCGTTGCCACCGATGCCCGCCGAACCGGCCAGCGTGCTCACTACACCAGTGGACGTGATCGAGCGGATGGTTCTGTTGCTGGCGTCGCTGACATAAACGGTGCCCGCGACGGTGACCGCGATTCCAATCGGTTGGGAGAACCGAGCCACATTGCCCGCGCCATTGGCGCTGCCAGCGCTGCCCGCCAGACCGGCCAGCGTGCTGACGGCACCGGCGGGCGTGATCATGCGGATCGTATGGTTGGTGGAGTCGGCGACATAGAGGTTGCCCGCGGTATCCACCGCGATGCCAAGCGGAAAATTGAACCGAGCTGCGCTGCCTGTGCCATCTGCGCTGCCAACGCTGCCTGCCACACCGGCCACCGTTGTGAGCACTCCGGCGGGCGTGATCTTGCTGATCGTGTGGTTGAAGGTGGCCAGATAGACGTTGCCCGCAGCATCGACCGCGACACCATAGGGTTCAGTCCCCGGCGCCAGCACTGCCGTTCCTGCCACGGTCGCCGTCACCGTTAATACCGCCCCGTTGCTGTTCACACTGCCCAAGGCATTGGTGAACACGGCGCGCAAGCGCTTGCCGCTGTCGGCCAGCACGGTTGCCGGCGTCGTGTAACTCGTGCTCGTTGCCGCCGTGATGTTGACCCAGGTCACACCCGCATCGGTGCTTTGCTGCCACTGCACGGTCGGCGTGGGCGTGCCGGTGGCGGTGACGCTGAAGGTTGCAGCGTTGCCCACGACCGTGCTTTGGTCCGCCGGTTGAGTCACGACGACCGGAGCACTTTCCGTCGGCACTGGCGGGCTAGCACCGCCTCCGCAGGCCGCAAGCGCCAGGCAAATGCTCGCCAGCGCCAGGCGCTGGATCGCCGAGCGAAAGCCGAAGGAAGGCATCAGGCGCGGGAGGGTGTGGATGGCGTTCATGGCGTTGATCCGTTTCTAGAACGAGTACTGAGCGTTGAGACCGAGCATCTGCGGCGACTCAGCGGTCTTAGGCAACTGGAAGTCAAAGCAAGTCATCGCGCGTTCCTTATGGATGGATGCACCGAAGTGCGGTACTGGGGGGCCGCAATGTCTTGCTCATAATACTGTCAATTCGAAGTACGCGCCTGCGCTGCCCAACACGAGGTTGATTTGTTTTTGGTGCAATTTGTAACGGTTTGAAATCGAGTACTGGCATCGGCATTTACTGACAGTTCGTTGATTTCATTGGATTTTTAGCCAACTGTCCAATTCGCACAACGTGGCCTCAAATCATGATCGGTTTTAGCCCGCCGCAGCACCTATCGCCGAAGCCCATCCAGAGCACAATGTCGGCATGCTCTACAAATTCAAATCCAAGGCCGCTGGCGACTTGATCATGCTGGAGGGCGCGGGCCAGCAGGTGCTGGAAATCATCGGCAAATCGCCCGGCGCCACCGGCATCATCCTGCCGGAGCAAATGCAGGCGGCCATTGC
>JANOYE010000362.1:0-3371 GCA_031428695.1 Rhodoferax sp.
CGGCTGGCTCCTACGTCAACAATACAGCCAGGATCAGCGCTTTGGCCGGTGGGCTGACAGCCGCCACGTTGGCAGACACGTTGATTGTGCAGGCGACTACCTTGACCAAGGGGTTTGCACCTTCCACTGTCAACATCAACACCAACTCAACACTGACATTTACCATCACCAACGGCGCGGATACCCCCGGTCAGACCGGTTTGGCATTTACGGAAACCCTGCCGACGGGCGTTGTGGTGGCAGTCGCACCCTTGGCTACGCAGTGCGGCGGAACGGTAGCAGCGACGGTTAACACGGGCATCATTACCGTGAGCGGCGGAGTTTTGGCGGCATCGCAGGCAAGCTGCACCATTTCTGTCGCGGTCAAGTCTGCAAGCGCCGGCGTTTACAACAATCTGCCGGCCAACGTCACCGGCGTCTCTGCCAACATCGTCAACAATGCCACCGCCACTTTGACAGTGGCCAGCCCCAGCCTGCTGTTCCTGAAATCTGTGGCGGTCACCAGCGACCCGTTCAACCTCACCGTCAACCCGAAAAACATTCCCGGCGCTGAAGTGTTGTACACCTTGCGGGTGACCAACACCGGCGCGGGAACGGTAGACAGCAACACCTTGGTGATTGTTGACCCAATTCCAGCCAACAGCGACCTCTTCGTTGGCGACTTGGGCGCTGTGAATTCCGGGCCGATTGCGTTTGTGCAGGGCACACCGACCAGCGCTTTGACCTTCACTTATACGGCGCTCAACAGTGGCACAGACGACGTTGATTTTTTCAGCGACGTCGGCTGTACCGTGCCGGTGGCGCTGCCGACAGTGCCCTACGACGCGAGTGTGAGGTGCATCCGGCTGAACCCTAAGGGCACGATGGCCGGCACGGGCGGCGGCAGCCCGTTTTTCGATCTGAACTTCAGGGTGCGCATCCGCTAGGCCGCTGCCCAGCTTGCTTGGGTAGGTTTACAGCAGCAGCAATAACAGCAGCGGGAGCGGCTTCCACCATGGGGTGGCGGGCTCTTCGATGGTGAATTTTTGCGGCGGGCCAAACGGGCCTTCATAACCGTCCATGTCGATGGTTCTGATGCGCAAATAGAAGGTGCCAGGTGGCGGCTTGGGAAACCGGGCTCTTGGTTCCGCCGTGGCTTGCTCTATTTGCGCCGTGGCAAACAACGGGTCGGTGGAAACCTGGAATTTGAAGGTTTGACCCGGCTCACTGGTTTTCCAACTGAACAACATCTCGCTCTCGCCGACCAACGGCGCCTCAAGGTTGCTCGGGCTTTCAGGGATCTTGCGCTGTGTAAACGTAAACCCAGCGCCAAACGGGCCCTGGTCGTTGCCCGTAGCCACCGCGGCAATCCGCCAGAAATAGCTGCCGGGCACCAGAGGCAGCTTCAGTTCAGTGCCGACCACGTCTTGGCGATCCACCAGAGGGGCTTTGAAATCCGCTGTGGTGGCAACTTGCAGCCGGTATTTTTCAGCGGCTTGCGACGCGCTCCATTTGAACGTGGCTTCGTCGCCATAAACTTTGGAAGTGTCCACGGGGAGATTGGTAAACGGCGCAAACGGGCGTGCCTTGAGCACGAAGTCGCGGGTGGCGCCGTTGCCTTCGAGGCCATCTTTATCGATGGAACGCACTTGCAACACGTAAGCGCCATCGGGCAGGTCGGTCCAGCGTGCGATCGGGGTGGTGAACACACCTTCGAGGAGCTGACGCTCCAGCGTCTGGTTTTGGAACACCTTGGCCCGATAGGCATTGGCATCCGTTTCAGCTTCCCATTTGAGATTCAGTGGCACCTGCTCGATGCGGGCTTGAACCCCTGTTAATTTCGGCGCATCCAGCAGTTTGATGGGCGGTTTGGGCTCGGTATTGATCAAGGCCAAGGTGCCAAAACCGCCGCCAATTTGCACTTCACTGGCCTTGCCCTGGGTGGCGACCTTGCCTTCGAGCACTTCGTTGAAAGCCAACTGGGTTTTGGCGTCATAACGTGCCCGAAAGTCTGTGCCGCGCACACCCAGGTTGAAGACCGGCGTGGTGACCACGTATTTGGAAGCGGCGCTGGTGACGGGGGTTACTTTGGAATCGACACTGCCGTCTTCGATTTTCAGGCGAGTTTCAGTGATGCCGGTTTTGCCGTAAACCAACAAGGTCTCCAACACCACTTTGCTTTGCGGGGACACGACCACTTTGGAGCCGTCCACCAGGCGCAGGGCCAAGGTGGACTGCGCGCCAGTTTCGATGCGGTCGCCGGGCAGCAATTCAGCGCCCGCCGCAGGGGCGGGAAGTTCGGCCATGCCGCGTCGCACCACCACGCTGCCTTGCGCCAGGGTGACGGTTGCCACAGCTGTATCGGCCCGAAGCCAGGCCACCGGAATGCGCAGCACCGCGCCGGGCGACAAGCGATGGCCGTCCGCCAGGCCATTGACCTTTTGCAGCTTTTGCCACTCTGTGCCGGGCTTCATCAAGCGGGCAATCACCGAGATCAGGTTGTCGCCTTGGGTGACGGTATAGGGCCAGACCTCGTTGGCAGGCAGTGGTTTCTGCGCCATCGCGCTGGCTGACAACAACAATGCGCCGCCAAATACAAATGCCCGGCCAAAGTAGGCCTTTTTAAAGCTGGTTTTCATGAAATCTGTTGTCCCTCAAAGTTCTTGTTGTTCAACTGGAAAATAAGGATTTCTCAGTTGGCAGATTGACCAGCGACAGAAATTTTTAAAAGCGATTTTCGCCCGCCCTCAGATCGGTTAACGCGCCACCGGCTGAAGCAGCCACGGAGAATTGTGAATTTTTTGGCATCAAACGCATTTAGTTATGCGATTGTCGACTGTTGGCGTCGATGCAGTCGTTGTCTTACCAGACCAAGATCGTCGGCAACACGCGCCAATATTCGACTACTCATTTGAACTGATTTCCCTGGCATCGTCGCCCCGATTGCTGGACAAGTCAGGATCGCGCTCGTCATTGAAAGTCAAAAGTTAACAACAAATCCGCTGTAAATTTGTGTATTAAGTGGCGATTTTGCACCTATGTTCAATTTGGAAACGGGCTGAGCCTTTTCTCAACTAAACTTCGCAGCTCCTGAATGGCGCGGCCCAGCCTGGCTGCGTCGAAACCTTTGGCTTGACCCACATCGGGTAAATTTTTTTGAATCGGCACCCATGCACATTCCCCGTATCTGCCTGCTCTTTTCACTGCTTTTCGGTAGCATGGTCGCGTCGTCGGTTATGGGGCAGCAGGCTGCCCAGTCTACGCAGAAGCAAGTTCAGGCAACCCTGTCTGTCTTGCAAGTGGGGAAAAACGCCGAGGGCAAAGAAATGCTCTTGCCGGCAGGCAGCGCCGCGCCAGGCCAAACGCTTGAATACCAAACTGTCTACCAAAAC
>JANOYE010000363.1:0-8478 GCA_031428695.1 Rhodoferax sp.
AGCCGTGCAAATCCGGCATTCGGCTTATGCACGCCACTTGCCCAAATTTGCCGAGACATTGAAGTCGGCGGAGCGCGAAGACACAGAATCTGGGGTGACGGTGCTGTTGGCTGAATCTAAGTTGGACGGCTCGGCGTTGGGGTCGATGCGCATTGCAACCAACCAGTTTAAGCCGCTGGCACTGGAGCAGTCGATCGAGTTGCCGGCCTGGATGCGTGGCCGCCGACTGGCAGAAGCCACTCGCCTAGGTGTGACCGACGGCAAGGGCGGCCGCCTGGTCACCACAGTGCTGTTCAAATCGTTCTACCTGTACTGCAAACAGGTCGGCGTGGACTGGATGGTGATCGCCGGTCGCTCCCCGATAGACCGCCAGTATGAGCGGATGTTGTTTACAGACGTCTTCCCAGGCGTTGGCTTCATTCCATTGGCTCATGCCAGCAACTTGCCACATCGAGTGATGTGCAGTGAAACCGCAACCGCCGAAGCGCGCTGGACGGCGGCGAAGAACCCGCTGTTCGACTTTGCCTTTCGCACATTCCACCCAGATATTCACGTCACCGAGCGCCGCAAAGCCCTGTTACCTGCACTCAGCCAAGTTACAAACCAGCCCGCGGCAACCACTTCTCAATATTCAATGTAAGCCTTCAACACTAAGATTTCACTTCAATTTTTTGCGGCAACTGCATGATTTATATGTTGTTTATTAAAGACGCCCTATGTTAAGTGCTCTTGCCCGCAGCCTTAAGCCCGTGTAACGTCCACACCTCGTACCAGAGAGAAAACCAGCGGAACATAGCTGGAAAATCATCCGTTGGAAGTCGGTGTGGAGCCGCAAAAAAATTGACGCAAAAATCAGAGCATCTGGCCAAGCGCCCTGACCAGATCAACCAGGCACTTGAGTTTGTGCTGTATGTGTTTTCGGCCTATGCCCTACCTGTGGCTATAGGTCTTTTGTCGTTGGTTTCGCTGTTTTTTTGGCAAACGCAATACAGCTTGGGCGACTCCTCCCGCATGGAAATACGTGTGGTGAAGGCATCAGAGGCCAAGACGCCGCAACAGATGTTGCCCTTGCTCAAAAGTGCGGTGGCCGTGAAGCACCACGACACCGATTTGTCAGAAGCGCCCCACTGGATTTCGTTCACTGTTTCGCCTGCCGTCGGCAAAGTGGTTGCAGAGCCGCTCTCGGTCGAGTTTCCGTCACGCCATTCCTCCAAACTGGCCTGTTGGGGCGGCCCCAATTTGAGATCGCTCGGTAGCGGCAACCCATCGCAGACAACCGGGTCGATCAAGGAAATCAAGTCGGGCTTCGCCCTAAGCCTTCCGCCCGATTTGTTGAACAGCGAAGTCGTTTGCAGCATTGAATCCGTCGGTCCGGCACGGATCTCGGTTGCGCTTTGGCAGACCGCAGACTTGGAGCTTTCAGCGCAGGAATTCCACCGCAAATCCGGCCTGCTCGACGGCGGCATCTTGATTCTGGCCGTCTTTGTGTTGATTACCGCGCTGATCAACCGCAGTGGGCTTTACATGCTGTTTGCTGCCTGGCTGGTTGCCAACCTGCGGATGGGGGCGTTGTCAGCGGGTTGGGACACTCAGTGGCTCGGCAATGACGTTCCATCGGAATGGTTATTGCGCATGCGCCTG
Source organism: Rhodoferax sp. (assembly GCA_031428695.1). GTDB lineage: Bacteria > Pseudomonadota > Gammaproteobacteria > Burkholderiales > Burkholderiaceae_C > JANYCG01. The sequence goes on from JANOYE010000363.1 coordinate 1,642, forward strand.
GTCACCACCGCAATCTACTATGTGTTGTCGATCACGTTGTTTGGCGCCCTGTTCTCGCATGACCTGACCAAAGTGCGCGCGCTCTTGCTATTGCGGATTGCGCAATGGTCTTGCGTTCCATTGTTGATGCTCTCATTCTTTTTGCCGCATCAGTCCTATCTGCCTTTCTTGTGGGTGTCGACTGGCTTGAGCATTGCTTTGATGCTGCTGGCGCTGACAATCATCCTGAGCAAGTCCCGGTCGCAGGTGGCAGTGTGGTACAGCGCCTCCATCGCCATCACCATTGCCGCCAGCCTGGTGGAGGTGCTGGCCGCCGCCTTGGGGCAAAAGGGCCTGATCGGCTCCTTCAACAGCGTCACAGCCGCGCTTTCAAGCAGCCTGCTGGCGGCTCTGGCCATCGCCGCGCAAATGCGGCAAGAACACCAGCAACGCCTGGCGGCGCAGGCCGAGTTGCAACATACGTTTGAAGTGATGCCGATCGGACTCTTCACGCTGGACCTGCGCGGACGCTTCATCTCCGCCAACCCGGCGCTGTTGCGCATGTTGGGGCCCAAGGTGCTGGAAAACGCCGGCCACACCTGGCAACGTTATTTTGTCGGCGGCGCCTGGGCGCAACTGCACAACATGGTGCTGTTGCAAAAGGAAGGCGAGCTTGAGCTACGCGGGCGCTCCAGCCTGTTTGAAAGCAGCGAGGTTAGCCGCTACCTGGTCAAGGCAACCCTGGCCGGTGAGCGCATTGAAGGCTCGCTGCAAAACATCACCGAAAAAGCCAAAGCCACTGAGGAGCTTTTGTTTTTGGTGAACAACGACCCCTTGACCAAAGTGCTGAACCGGCGCGGCATCGAGAAAGCGCTGGATCAGGCGATGAGCGAGCTGGCCCTGGGCAAGCCACTGGCGCTAGCCTACCTCGACTTGGACCGTTTCCGCCTCATCAACGACCTCTATGGCCACAGCGCGGGCGACGAGGTGTTGCAGCAGGTGTGCCAGCGCGTGACACACATGATCTCGGGTGCGATCCAGTTTGGCCGCGTTGGCGGCGATGAGTTCGTGCTGGTCATGTCTGACACCAAGATTCCCGTGGCCACGTTGATCTGCCGCGGCATCATCGACAGCCTGGGACACACGCCCTACAAGGTCGGCGACCGGGCCTTCCACGTGCGCGGCTCCATCGGCCTGATTGAAGTGGGCGCGGAGATGCAGGTGAAAGACGCCGTCTCCACGGCAGACCGCGCCTGCCACGCGGCCAAAGCCGGCAGCGGCGACGGGCTGGTGGTCTACGAGCGCCATGCCAGCGCCTTCGACCAGCATGACGCCGAGTTGAAGCTGGTGGAGCAACTTTCCACCTCCTCGGCCACAAACGGGCTGTTCGTCGTGATGCAGCCGATCATGTCGCTCACAGCGCCTCATGCGTCGTTAAATTTTGAAGTGTTGTTGCGCATGCTCGACGCCGACGGAAAGCCGATTCCCACCGACCGCCTGATCGCTGCAGGTGAAAAAAGCGGCCGCATGAGCGTCATCGACCGCTGGGTATTGCAAACTACGCTGGCCTGGCTTAACCACAACCATGAGCGGCTCAAACAAACACGGTTTGTCTGCATGAACTTGAGCGGCGCCTCGCTGAACGACGAGAAGTTTTTGCAAGACGTCTACACCATGCTGGAGCAAAACGTCAACGTGGTGCGGCATCTGTGCCTGGAGATCACCGAAAGCGTGGCACTGCACGACCTGAACAACACCCGCCGGTTTGTCGACCGCGTGCGCAGTTTTGGCGCCAAGGTGGCGCTGGACGACTTTGGCGCGGGTTACACCTCGTTCTCCTACCTCAAGGAGTTGACGGCTGATTTGTTGAAGATTGACGGCAGCTTCATCGTCAACATGAACCGCCACCCAGCGAATGTGGCCATTGTGGAGGCCATCGTGAGCCTGGCGCGCAACCTGGGGATGAAGACCATCGCTGAGTGGGCGGAAGACTCTGCCACGGTGCAAACGCTGATCGAGATCGGCGTGGACTACGTGCAGGGTTACGTGGTCGCCCGGCCACAGCATCCAGAAGCGCTGCTGGCCGCCTCGTCGTCAGCCTCGTTCATCGTTGACCAAGACCTGATCGCCGTGGTCTCGCTGCTGGGCCAGCCGGAAGACCGCATCGCACAAGTGGACTTGTTCGAGGCCTCCAGCATGGCAGCGCTGCACTAACTTCGCAGGGCTTTCTTCAGTTCTTCCCCAATTTCGGGGCGCTCTGCAAACGGGCTGGTGGGGTTGCGCAATTGCAGCATGTCTTCCATGCGCACTTGAACCGATTTGAGCGCTTTGGGGTGGCTGTAGATGTAGAACTGGTTCGCGGCAACGGCATCAAACACTTTTTGCGCGACATCCGCCGCCGACACATTGCCGCCGCTGATGGCTTTGGCGATGCTGGCCTCGCCGACTTGCTGGCTGCGGGTCTTCTTGGCGTTGGCATCTTGCAGCACGCCAGGGCGGTTGCGGCCGCTTTGGCCGATGCCGGTGGCGACAAAGAACGGGCACAAGACACTGGCGCTGATCTGGTCGGTCACCAGGCTCAGGTCTTGGTAGAGGGTTTCGGTCAGGCTCACCACGGCGTGTTTGCTGACGTTGTAGATGCCCATGTTGGGCGGATTCAGCAGCCCAGCCATGCTGGCCGTGTTGACGATGTGGCCGCGCCAGGTGGGGTCTTTTTTGGCGGCGTCGAGCATCATTGGGGTGAAACTGCGCACGCCGTGCACCACGCCCATCAGGTTCACGCCCAGCACCCATTGCCAGTCTTTCAGCGAGTTTTCCCAGATCAGGCCGCCTGAACCCACCCCGGCGTTGTTGAAGACCAGGTGCGGCGCGCCGAAACGCTTGAGGGTGGCCTGCGCCATGGCTTCCATCTGCTCAGCATCTGACACATCGAGTTTGAACGCCAACACTTGGGCGCCTGCTGCGGTCAACTCGGCAGCGGCTTTGTCCAGCGCGTCCTGCTGCACGTCGGCCAGCACCAGGTTCATGCCGAGTTTGGCGCCGATGCGGGCGCATTCGAGGCCGAAGCCGGAACCCGCGCCGGTGAAGACGCCAGTGGTGTTTTTGAAGTTGGCGATCATGTTGCGGTTTGAACCCTTTTCAAGATGTACCCGACGCGCGGGAAATGCACTTGCACGACGCCCGCGCGCTCGTCAGTACGGCGGATCGTGTAATGCGTGCGGGTGGCAGAAATGAGCGCGCCCTGGCTGGTTTCAGGGCCGAAGTTGTCGGCGGCGATGGTGACCTCGCTGCCAAGCGCAATGCCGTGATCGTCCTGGAAAAATTCTTGGGAGAACAGGCTTTCTGCAAAACTGGCGTTCGCGCAGGCAGCGAGTGATTCAGCGGCGTTGGATTCGCTCATCCGGCCGTGGCCAATCGCCTCCATGCAGTCCATCCAGGCCAGAACCGATGGCGTGGCGTCAAAGATCGAAGCCAACATGGGCGTTTGGCGGCGGGTGAACCACAGCGGGTGGTACACCGAAAAGTCAGCCACAGTGGGGGCGTTGCACAACAGGAAGTCTTGCCCGTCCAGCATGTTGTTGATGCGGCGCAGGTAACTTTTGTAGGCCGAAGTGGCATCGCCCAGCGCAATGCGTGGCTGGCCCAGGCGCATTTTGGCGCGGTCTTCGGCGAAGGCCTTGGACACTGCCTGTTGCTTTTCAGGCGGCAAACCTTGGCCGAACATGCCAGCCATGGCTTTGGGCTGGAAGTTGTAGCCCATCGCCGCCCAAAAAAGCTTTTCGTCGGCCCATTGCGACAGGATGCGCGCCAGGCCCTTTTGCGCCGGATACAGGCCGGGCGTTGGGTGCAAATGCTCCAGCACGTCGCAAATCAGCGATGTGTCACAGTAAATGTCGGAGCCCACTTGCAGCAGCGGCGTTTTGCGGTAACCGCCCGTGAGCGCCAACACATCAGGTTTGGGCATGATGTTGGGGATGATGACGGACTTCCATGCCAAGCCTTTGTAGCCCAGGATCAGTCGGATTTTTTCCGCGAAGGGCGATAAGGGGTAATGGTGCAGGAAGATGTCGCTCATGAGTTGGGCCTTATGGTTCAGGTTAGTTCAAGTGGCGGGAAGGTGGAGTTTCGATCAAACCGGCAGGGCGCGCTGGATGATGGCGTCGAAATCTGTGCTGCTGCCCAGGGTGCCAAAACTGTGCCCCCAGTTTCCACCCAGGCGAGAATTGCAGAACGCCTCAAACACTGCGGGTGGGGCCGAGCGGTGCAACAGGGCTGCTTGAACTGCAAGCGCCACGTCTTGCGCCAGGCGGCGGGCTTCGACCTCCGTGGCCATGTTTTCCACTTGGGTCGGCAAGGACTTGATGGCGCGGTCCAGCGCCGCGTGGGCGCCGCTGGCGGGCGCCAACTCGTGTGCCAGCGCAGCAGCGACATCGGCCTTGCGCAGCGCGCGCAGCAAGTCCAGCGCCATGATGTTGCCCGCGCCTTCCCAAATCGAGTTGAGTGGCATCTCGCGGTAGATGCGCGCCATCACGCCCTGGCCACCCTCCTCCACGTAACCGTTGCCGCCTAAGCATTCCATGGCTTCTTGGGCGAAGTGGCTGCCACGTTTGCAGATCCAGAATTTGGCAATGGGGGTCAACAGGCGGCCCATTATCTTCTCATGGGCATCGTTTGGGTGGTCAAACGACCTTGCAAGTCTCAGAGAAAGTGCACAAGCCGCTTCGCCTTCGAGAGCAAGATCAGCCAGCACATTACGCATCAATGGCTGGTCAATCAGTTTTTTTCCGAAAGCCATGCGTTGCGAGGTGTGGTGCAGCGCGATGCTCAAGGCCTGGCGCATCAGGCCGCTGGTGCCCAAAGCGCAATCAAGCCGCGTCATGGTGCCCATCTCGAGGATTTGCGGCACGCCACGGCCTTCTTCGCCGACCAACCAGGCCGTGGCCGAATGGAATTCAACCTCCGAACTGGCGTTGGCCTTGTTGCCGAGTTTGTCTTTGAGGCGCTGGATGCGGATGGCGTTCAGGCTGCCATCGTGCAACACACGCGGCAGAAAGAAACAAGACAGGCCAGCCTGGGTTTGCGCGAGCACGAGGAAGGCGTCGCACATCGGTGCGGAGAAAAACCATTTGTGGCCAGTGAGGCGAAAACGCTGTCCCCAGGCGTCAGAACCCTCGGGCACGGCCTGGGTCGAATTGGCGCGCACATCCGAGCCGCCCTGCTTTTCTGTCATTCCCATGCCCATGGTGAGGCCGGTTTTGGCGCTGAAAATCTTCAACGCCGGGTCATACGAGTGATTGGTGAGTTTGGCCGACCAATCATTGAAAACGCCTGAGTTGCTGTTCAGCGCAGGCATGACCGCGTAAGTCATGGAAATGGGGCAAAGAATGGACGGTTCCAGCTCGGTGAACAGCATAAAACCTGCCGCACGGCGCACGTGGCTTGAGGGGCTGCGCTCCAGCCAAGGATTGCCGTGAAGGCCCTCGGCCACCGCCGCAGCCATCAACGCATGGTACGAGGGGTGAAACTCCACCTCGTCGGCACGGCGGCCAAAGCGGTCATGCGTGCGCAATTGCGGCGTGTGCAGGTTGGCCAGGCGCGCGTGGGTCTGCATGGCCTCGCTGCCCAGGCTGGCCCCAAGCGCCGACAAATCTGTGGTCGACAGCTTGGGCGCATTGAAACGCAGCGCGTCTTTGAGGCCTTGGTTGGTCTCAAAGAGGTTGTAACCCGTCAACGGTGCGCTCTGGTTGGTGACTTCGTGGGTGGTGTCCATGGCCAAGTCCAATCAATTCAAATCAAAATGAATCAATCAAATCAGAAATCATGGCCAGCGCAGTGCACTAGATCAACTTGACAAGTTGTTTGCCGAAGTTTTTGCCCTTGAGCAGGCCCAGAAACGCCTCGGGCGCCGCCGCAAGGCCTTGAGCGATGGACTCCCGCGCTTTGAGTTTGCCAGTGGCGACCAGATTGCCCAACTCGGCCAGCGCGGCGGGCCACACTTCCATGTGTTCGCTGACGATGAAGCCCTCCACCTTCAAACGCGAAATCAAAATAAGCGATGGGTTGGCCAGCGGCAAAGGCGCGCCGTCGTAACCGGCGATCATGCCGCACACGGCGATGCGGCCAAAGGCGTTCATTCGGGGCAACACGGCGTCGAGCACCATGCCGCCGACGTTTTCGAAATAACCGTCGATGCCGTTGGGGCAGGCTTCTCTGAGCGCCTTTGAAAGTGATGTGGCGTCGCGGTGCAGTTTGTAGTCAACACAGGCGTCAAAACCGAGTTCATCAACGGCGTATTTGCATTTGTCCGGCCCGCCTGCGATGCCCACGGTGCGGCAGCCTCGCGCTTTGGACAAGGTGCCAAAGGCGCTGCCGACCGCACCGCTGGCCGCGCTGACCACCATGGTCTGCGGCGTCGATTGATCGGCTTTGGGCTGGATGATGCCGACCAGGCCGTAATACGCGGTGACGCCGGGCATGCCCACCGCGCCGAGGTAGGCCGAAAGCGGCACGTGCGTGGTGTCAACCTTGCGCAGCATGCCGGGCTGCTCGGCGTCAACCACGCTGTATTCTTGCCAGCCACCCATGCCGACGACTTTGTCGCCCACCTTGAATTTGTCGCTCATCGAATCGACGATTTCACCCGCGGTGCCGCCTTGCATCACTTTGCCCAAGGGCTGCGGCTGGGCGTAACTTTTGCCGTCGTTCATGCGGCCGCGCATGTAGGGGTCAAGGCTGAGGAAATGGTGGCGCACCAGCACTTGGCCGGGGCGCAGTTCGTGGGTTGGGGCTGAAACCAGCTTGAAATTGCTGGCTTTTGCCTCGGCTTCAGGGCGCGTGTCTAAGAGAATTTGGTTGTTA
>JANOYE010000364.1:0-4082 GCA_031428695.1 Rhodoferax sp.
CCGCCACCGACAGCGCCACGTTGACGGCCTGGGCGAACTGCTCGTTGACCGCCAGATCACGCACAGCGGCGACCATGCATTGGCCATACAGCTCGATTTCCACGGCATCCAACGCGGTCAGGCCACCGTTCATGTTTTGCATCAGGGGCGCGCCGCCGCAGGCGTTGACCGAAGCGGCCACACGTTTGCCTGGCAGCAGCGACTCAACCCAACGCCCGCCCGCTTGCAGCGCTCGAACGACCGCATTCGCAGGCGCGGCGCCAGCCAAGGCGTTCAGGCTGGCTTGCAAGCGCCCATCGGGCAGGCGTGTGTAGGGCAATAGGCTGCCGTCGTAGGCGAGCGCACCGTCAGCGGGCAGGTTTTGACCAGATGGCAGGGTGATGGTCAAAGTCGCCGCCAAACCATTGACGAAGACCAGGCCCGGCGGTTGCAGCAGCACGTTGAACCGCTGACCGGCTGCAGGCGCCTGCGTGGTCAAGGTAATGGTGGTGTCCGTCAAGACCGCGCCCGGTGGCAGGTCAAACTGAATCACGGTACCGTCAGCCGCTGTCAGGCTGACGGCCCCGCCTGCGCTGGACAAGATCGCACTTTGGGTGGCGGCCACAAAGGCGGGCGTGCCGGGTGCGCCGCTTGCGCCGCCGCCGGCGCTACCGCCTCCGCAGGCCGCCACCAGCAGTGAGACGAGCCACAGCGCCGCTATTTTCAACACTGAACCCGCATCAATTTTGTTCACGCCACTGCTCCCTCCGAATGCATCGCCTTCTAATCAGGCGGTGTAACAAGAGGTTGCTCCTGCGGTGGGGCCTTGGCAATAGTGCAATTGCACTATGGCAGCTCAAATCCGCAGGTGATTGCGTGCGGTAGTTGACGGATCGACCACATCCAGCATGCGGCTGGCCAGCTCGGTCTTGTTGGTCACGCCCATAAGGCGGTACAACTTGGCCAGGTGGTTGCGGGCGGTGCCGGGCGCGATGTCGAGCTGCTTGGCGATCGCTTTGTGGCTGAGCCCCTGCACTGCCAAATCGGCCACTTCACGCAAACGCGCGGGCAACTCGTCTTGCAAGCGGCGGCGGCGCAATTGCAGCAGCCACAACACGCCAAGCGATTTGCTGGAAGAGATGCTGGCCTGGCCCAGCGGCACCTCAAGCTGGGGCCGTGTCACCATGGTTTTGAGCGCGTCAGGCAGCCAAGGACCCTGCCACGCCGGCCATTCTTCCCTGAGCAGGCGGCGAAAACGGTCATCGGCGTAACGCAGCAGGCCTTTGTCGTCACACGAGGCGTAGCCGCCGTCGCTGTGCATGTCGGCGCGGGCTTCGCGTTGCAGGTGCACGAGTTTGTTGCGGCTGTCGGTGTCGATCAGGTGGGCGAAGACGGCGCTCATGAGCGCGGCGTCGGCGTCGCTGAAGGGCCGGGCGTGGTCGCTTCGGTACAGCGAAATGCCCGTAAGCAGGGCGGTGGGTTCGTCCACCGTCATTGTGCAAAGGCCCTGCATCAGTCCGTAACGCGTGAGGTAGGGCAGAAACAGCGCAGGCAGGTCGGCCAGGCCATCGGCGCGGATGGAAATGCCTGGCGTTGCCATGCATTGTGCAAACAGGCGGTCGTATTGCTTGAGGGGCTCGTAGTCGAGGAGGAGTTGCGCTGGCAAATGTTGCAAATGGATGCCGTGGAACACCGGCCCGGCATCGCTGCCCGCGCCGCTGGCCCAGATGGCGGTGTCAAACGGCAGGTCGGCCTTGAGACGCTCCAGCGCCCAGTATTGAAAGCCAGACGCCTCGCGCTCAGAGGCGCCCCGGTGCAGGTCGAGCAGCAAGTCGCTAAGGCACAATAAATCTTGCATGGCACGGGCGGTGAGTGGCGAGAACCCTCTGAGCAGGATTTGACGGCGCGCTAATTTTTCGTGTATTATTAATCTTAACTGAATATATCTTCAATAAATGCAATTTTTACACACCACATATTATAGCATAATACTCATTAAATACGTGACTTAAGCGATCAATAAGCTGCACACATATAGTTCAGATTATTTTTTTCTTCAAGATCAAGCAGGTTCCGTGGCCACCAAACCATCCACCGCCTGGAACATCGACTGCCGAGCTTGCGCGATCACTTGGCCCTTCCAGGCGTCGGTGTCGGTGTAGAAGGCGTCCATCATTTGCTGCTTGATCTGTTTGGCCAGTTCCACAGGCGCGTTCGGGTTGACGTTGAGCCAATGGTCGCCGCGCAAGGCGTACGACACCTCGCTCATCGGCAAGGTGCCGTATTCCATCGCGATGCCGGTGTATTCGGCCTTCGGGCACTCCTGCACCAACGCCATCCACATCAGCCCGGTGAGAAACGCCGAGCTGGAGGAGCCGTCGTAGACCGACGTGATGGGCGTGGCGCTTTGCCCCGCTGCACCGCCCCACCAGGCGCGGGCGCGCTTCAAGGCGGCGGCATCGTCGGCCGAGGCGAAGATGCGCTCGCCCAGCCCGCTGGGGCCAAGCCCAGTGTGGAGGTCGATCCAGGCGACTTTGTCTGCGCGGGACGCATGCTGGCGCAATACGCCGCGTAAAGTGAGGTTGCTCCAGGTCGGCGCCGTGCCACCAAAAAACAGCCCTTGCGGGAACTCATGCTGCCCACGCGACATCGCCGCTTGGAAGGCGGGCATGCCACGGGTCTTAATGAGGTTGTCGACCGCCGCCGTGGTGGCTGCATCTGGCGGCCAGACTTTAGGAACCAGCAAATCAGCGATCTCGCGGTAGGGCTCGTTCACCGGCAAGGGTTTCGTGAAATCGTGGAAATTGCGGTTCAAATCGACGTTTTCGTGCGTGGTGCGGCGCACATGTGAAAAGCCATACGGATTGAGCGCATGGACGTAGAGCACCGCCACGTTGTGGCGCCGGGCGTGTTCCAGCCAATCAGCGTCGTGCGTGGCAAACACCTGCACGCCGCTGCCGCAATAACCCTCCACGCCGTGGCAGGCGCTGGAGACGATCAAAAGCTGCTTGGCATCAAGCGGGCCGCTTCGAGCAAGGTCCATCGCCAGCACCTCGCCGTCGCGCCCTGTGAGCGGGTGGACATGCGACTCAATCTGAAGGCCCGCTGTCGCCGCACCTTTGAGAAACTTGACGCGGGCTTCTTGGTAACTGGCGCTAAACGCCTCGGCGACGCCGATCATTTCTCTACGCCGATCATGTCCCGACGCCGATCATGTTTCCAGGCCAATCATGGGCGGCCGCCCATCACGCGGCAACTTTGGCTGGCGCAGGCTCTTTGAACCAGGATTCCGCCAGTTGCACCCAATACGTAGCCCCCAACGGAATCAACTCGTCATTGAAGTCGTAACTCGGGTTGTGGATCATGCAGGGGCCGCCGCCGTGGCCGATCTCGCGGTGGGAGCCGTCGCCATTGGCGATGAAGCAATAGGCGCCGGGTTTGGCCTGCAGCATGTAGGCGAAGTCTTCCGCGCCCATGGTCGGCTCCTGCGCCTTCACGTTGTCGGCGCCGACGATGCCGCTCATCACTTTGCGGCAGAACTCGGCCTCGTACGCGGAATTGATGGTTGGCGGGTAATTGCGCTCGAACTCAAACTCACACGTGGTGCCGTAGGCCGCCGCCGTGTGCTCGGCGATTTCTTTCATGCGCGCTTCGATCATGTCCAACACTTCGATGGTGAAGGTGCGCACCGTGCCTTGCAGCTCGCAGCTGTCGGGGATGACATTGGTGGCTTCACCGGCGTGGATCATGGTGACGGAGATCACCCCGGCGTCTATCGGCTTCTTGTTGCGGCTGATGATGGTCTGGAAGGCCTGCACCATTTGGCAGGCAATCGGCACCGGGTCGACCGTGTTGTGCGGCAACGCAGCATGGCCGCCTTTGCCTTTGATGGTGATCTTGAATTCATTGCTTGACGCCATCACCGGCCCGGCGCTTACCGCAAAGGTGCCGGCGTTGGGGCCCGGCCAGTTGTGCATGCCAAACACCGCGACCATGGGGAATTTCTCAAACAGGCCGTCTTTAATCATCTCGCGCGCGCCGACGCCGCCTTCCTCGGCGGTCTGGAAAATTAGGTAGACGGTGCCGACAAAGTTTTTGTTGTT
>JANOYE010000365.1:0-24156 GCA_031428695.1 Rhodoferax sp.
GCGCTGAAAGACGCAAACAACGCAGGATAAGTCTCGGGTTGCGAATAGATCTCTTCGCTGATCCGGTCGAAGGTGATTCTGAACAGGTGGGGCCGCTCTAGCGCGAACACACGGAACGCGTGCGGACCGGCGGCCGCGAGGTCGGCCAATGGTTCGTCGGTGACGGGCAAACCGTTCACCAAGTCGGCGAGCCGGTGAAACCCGCGCGCCGCCAGCGCACCCACCAACCCAGGTTTCGAGCCAAACACGCTGTACACGGCGCGGGTGGACACGCCCAGCTTGTCGGCCACGGAGCGCACCGACACGTGTAGGCGACGGCGCTTGCGGCCGTTTTCTCACCGACGCCTGCGCACCCGGATCGCCGCTCGCTTCAGCCCTGGCCGACGCCCGACCCGTCGGGCCTTGCGGCGTGTTCCCCGGCACAGATACTTGGACCGACCAACCGTATGCCGACGGCGTTGTGCTGATCGACGACGCCGCCGGCCACAACGATCCTGGCATCGGCTGCGGGTTGTCAATCGCCCTGCGTGATGCGCGCATCGTGCGTGACCTGGTGCTGGGTGGCGCCCGCCGTGCGGTTGACTTCGCGCCGTATGGCAAGGAGCGCTTTGAGCGCCTGCGCCGCTTGCGGCTGATTGGCGACCTGACCGCTGCCGCGACGGTCGAAGGAGGCGAGGGCCGCTCGGAACGCCGCAAGCGCTTCGCCCACGCGTTGGCGACCCGGGACGCCGACATCTTCCCGCTGGTGCTCGGCATGTTTGTCGGCCCCGAGACGATCCCCGCCCGTCTCGTCAATGACGCTGTGCTCGACCGCGTTCGCGCCGTGTGAGCACGCATGCGGTGTGGGCAAGGCACAATCACGCCCAGGAGACCACCGCCCGCATGACAGCCCGCATCACCCTCACCCAAGGCAAATTTCGTTGTGACATCGAACCCGACCTGGGCGCCTGCATCGCCGGCCTTTGGTTTGGCGGCGAGGCGCTGCTGCGCTCCAGCGCGCCGGGGCAGATCAAAACCGCGCGTGAAGCCGGCAGCTACCCGCTGGTGCCGTTTTCCAACCGCATCGGCCACGCCACACTCACTTGGAACGGCACCAGCCACCCGTTGGTGAAAAACTTCGGCAACGAGCCGCATGCGATTCACGGCGTGGGCTGGCAGCGGCCCTGGGAGGTGCTGGACGAGAGTGAAAGTTTTGCTCTGTTGACTTACCAACACAAGCCAGACGCCTCTTGGCCTTTCGCATTTGACACGTCCCAGGCATTTCGCCTGACTGGCAATGAGCTGGCGGTCACGCTGAGTATCACCAACCAGTCGAAAACCGCGACGCCGGTGGGTTTGGGTTGGCACCCGTATTTCGTGAAACGCCCTGGCAGCCACGTCACATTTGCAGCCTCGGGCCGCTGGGAGATGGACGCCGCGAAATTGCCGACCCACCGAACCGTGTCCGATGGTTTGAACGCCGACTGCGCGGCGCTCGACGTTGACCATTGCTTCGACGGCTGGAACGGCGAGCTGCATCTGCGCGACGGCAAATTCAACACCCGGGTAAGCAGCACCATGCAGCGCCTGGTGGTCTACACCAACCCCGCACAAGCCTGCATCGCCATCGAGCCGGTGAGCCATGTCAACAACGCCATCGAACTGATGGCGCGCAAGGTAGCCAGCGCGGAAGAGTTGGGCGTGCGGGTGTTGCAGCCCGGCGAATCGATGTCGGCGGAGATGACGATTCGTGTGGACGCGGCGAAGTGATGAAATGAACTGGAACGTCGTCGTGCCCGAGCCTTTCGAACTCGGGGAATCCCCCTTCTGGCACCCGCGCGAACAGACTTTGTATTGGGTTGATATTGCCGGCCGCAAGATCTTGCGTGCCAACGTCTTCATGGGCACGGCAGAGGCCTGGGACATTCCCGTTGAACTGGGCGAGCCCGGTTGCATGGCCCCGGCGGCCAGTGGCGGTTTTGTGATTGCGATGCGCAGCGGCATCTACCGCGCGCGGGAATGGCGCGGCCCGCTGCAGCGCCTGGCAGACGCGCCGTATGACACCGCGCACATTCGCTTCAACGATGGCAAAGCCGACCCGCTCGGCCGGTTCTGGGCCGGCAGTTACTGCGAAGACAAAACGCCGCGGGCCGAGCTGTATTGCCTGGATGCGCGGCCCCACCCCACGTCAGCGGCAACGGTGCCCGTGGGCCTGCGCCGCATGGCGGGTGATGCGGCCAGGGGTTACGCCGCCGGCGCCAACGGCCTGGCCTGGTCGCCCGAGGCGCGCGTGCTGTATTGGGCCGACACCGCTGCCCATGTGGTGCGGGCGTGGGACTGGAACGGGCCCGCCAACACCTTGAGCGGCGAGCGGGTGTTCCACCAGTTTGCCGCCAATGTGACAAGTCATGCCGCCAGCGACGGCCAAGGTGGCAGAGCGCCCTACCAGGGCCGCCCCGACGGCGCTGCTGTGGACATAGCGGGCAACTATTACGTCGCCATGTACGAAGGCGGCTGCGTTAAAAAACTCTCGCCCCAAGGCGCGCTGCTGGCCACCCTTCCCGTGCCAGCCCTGTGCCCGACCATGCCGTGTTTTGGCGGCGATGATTTGCAGACCCTGTACCTCACCAGCGCCCGCCATGGCCGCCCGTCCGAGGAGCTGGCGGGCCTGCCGCTGTCGGGTTGTGTGTTGTCGTTGCGAGTCGATGTGCCGGGTTTGCCGGTCAACTTTTTCCAGGACTGAACCCGCCGCATGACCGCGACTTTGAACCAAATCACCGACCAAGTTCGCGCTGCCATTGCAGCCAAGATGCCGCTGCGCATTCGCGGCGGTGGCAGCAAAGACTTTTACGGCGGCGTGTTGCAAGGCGACCTGCTGGAGACGACAGCGCTGAACGGCGTCGTCAATTACGAGCCGAGCGAGTTGGTGGTCACCGTTCGAGCGGGCACACCCTTGGCCGAGCTGGAAGCCGCGTTGGCCGAAAAAGGCCAGTGTCTGGCGTTTGAGCCGCCGCATTTTGGCAACGCGCAAGCAACGGTGGGTGGCATGGTCGCCGCAGGCCTGGCCGGCCCGGCCCGCGCGGCTGTGGGCGGCGTGCGTGACTACGTGCTCGGGCTGGAGTTGCTCAATGGCCGCGCCGAGCTGCTTCGTTTCGGCGGCACAGTGATGAAAAACGTGGCCGGTTACGACGTGTCGCGCTTGATGGTGGGCGCGATGGGCACGCTGGGCTTGATCACCGAGGTCTCACTCAAAGTATTGCCGGTTTCCACTGCAGAAGCCACGCTTCGCTTTGTGATGGACGAGGCCACTGCCATTCACCAACTCAACACCTGGGCCGGGCAGCCCTTGCCGCTCAATGCAAGTTCCTGGGTGACCGACGCGGGCGTGCCGACGCTTTACCTGCGCCTGCGCGGCGCGGTGGCGGCGGTCGAGGCGGCCTGTGGAATGTTCACCGCAAAACATGGTGGCGTGCGGGTGGATTCGCCAGCCACCCGTGCCGATTGGGCCGCCGCGCGTGATTTGAAGCTGCCCTGGTTTGCCGAAGGGTTCATGCGCGGTCAAGACCTGTGGCGCGTGAGTGTGCCGCCCACAGCTAGCCCGTTGAACCTGGGCGACACGATGATCGACTGGTTGGGCGGCCAACGCTGGTTGTGGTTGCCGCCGGGCGATGCAGCAATGGCGCAAACCGTTGCAAAAAGCGCCCGAAGCGTCGGCGGACGCGCTTCACTATTCATAGCTGCTAACGCACATGATTCGAGACTTGACGGCCATAATGGCTTAAAAACTGGAGCCGAATCAGTCGCTGCGCCAATCCGAGCCGACAACGCCAGCACCAACTCCACCGCCAATGCCGCTGAAACCGCCATCGCCGCCATTTCACGGCGCCTGAAAGGCGAATTCGACCCGAGCGGCATCTTCAACCGGCGCCGCTTGACACCTGGCTAATCGCCGCCTTGTGAGCCAGATCAAATAAATGCAAACCAACCTCGCCCCCGAATACCAAAACACCGCAGACGGCAAAGCGGCTGAAGCCATTTTGCGCAAGTGTGTGCACTGCGGTTTTTGCACCGCCACTTGCCCCACCTACCAGTTGCTCGGTGATGAGCTCGATGGCCCGCGTGGCCGCATCTACCTGATGAAGCAGGTGCTCGAAGGCGAAACCCCCACACGCAAAACCCAATTGCATCTAGACCGTTGCCTCACCTGCCGCAATTGCGAAAGCACCTGCCCCAGTGGCGTGGATTACGGCCATTTGATCGACATTGGCCGCAAACTGGTGGATGCCAAGGTGCCCCGCCCCGCCTCGGAAAACGCCCTTCGTTGGGCTTTGAAAGAAGGCATGAATTCGCCTTTGTTTGCGCCTGCAATGAAGATGGGGCAACTGGTGCGCGGCCTCATGCCCGCCTCTCTCAAAAACAAAGTGCCCGAGAAACAAAACGCAGGCATTTGGCCCAGCGGCGCCCATGCCCGCAAAGTGTTGTTGCTCAAAGGTTGCGTGCAACCTGCCATGATGCCCAACATTGACGCCGCCACGGCGCGCGTGTTGGACGCGGCGGGCATCCAAAGCGTGTTCGCCAACAAGGCGGGTTGTTGCGGCGCCGTCAAGTTCCACCTCAACGACCAAGATGGCGGCATGGCGCAAATGCGCGCCAACATCGACGCCTGGTGGCCGCACCTGGAAGGCCCGAATGCGGTCGAAGCCATTTTGATGAACGCCTCGGGCTGCGGCGTGATGGTGAAGGACTACGGCCACGTTTTGCGCGACGACCCGGTGTATGCCGCCAAGGCCAAGCACATCAGCGCCCTGACCAAAGACTTGAGTGAATGGCTGCCCGAGCTGACGGTGTCGCTACAAGGAAAAATCAAAACGGGGGGCCAACCGATTGCGTTTCACCCGCCCTGTACGCTGCAACACGGCCAGCAGCTCAAAGGCGGGGTTGAAACCCATTTGGCCCAACTCGGGTTTGATGTGAAGCCGATCCTCAACGAGCCGCATTTGTGCTGCGGCTCGGCCGGCACCTATTCAGTGCTGCAGCCAGACATCGCCTACCAATTGCGCGACCGCAAGCTTGGGGCTTTGAACGACACGCAGGCGAAGGTGATTTTGAGCGCTAACATTGGTTGCATCACGCATTTGCAAAGCGGCACGACGACCCCCGTGAAACACTGGGTCGAGTTGCTGGACGACGCCCTGAAGGGTTGACCCGTTAGACAGCGGCGGCGGTGCGGCCCCAGCGCGCTTCAATTTTCTTCAGCGCTCTTGGATCGACATTGACCCGGCTCAAGTCACCGTTCACGTGCGGCAAAGCCATCAGCCGGTGATCCATCACCTTGAACCACAAGGCGGGCACGTAAGCCAGCGGAAACATGCCGAAGTAACCACTCGGCAATTGCGGCACATCGTCAAAATGGCGCAGCGACTGGTAGCGGCGCAAGGGGTAGGCGTGGTGGTCTGAATGGCGCTGCAGATGGAACAGCGCCAGGTTGGTGACCAAGTGATTGGTGTTCCAGGAGTGGTGGGGCTTGGGTGTTTCGTAATGGCCATTGGGCAGACGTTCCCGCAAGAGCCCGTAGTGCTCCACGTAGTTGGCCGAGGTCAATTGCCACCAGGCGATCAGGTTGTGCAGGGCTAGAAACGGCAACATCACCCAGCCAAAAGCGGCGACCAGCCCCAGCTGCAACACAGCGCTGATGGCATAAGACTGCAGCATGGTGTTGTGCCTGCTCCAAACCGGTTTATTCGCCAGCGCCAAGCGCTTACCTTCGAGCTGCCAGGCACGCCGGATGCCGCCAAGCAGCTCCCGCATTGCAAAACGGTAAATGTTCTCGCCCATGCGGGCGCTGGCGTGGTCGTCGGGCGTGGAGACAAAACGGTGGTGGCCGCGCCCATGTTCCACGGTGAAGTGGCCGTACACCGGCACCGCCAGCACCAGGCGCGCCAGCCTCTGCTCAATGGCATTGTTTTTGTGGCCCAACTCATGGCCGGTGTTGATGCCAAGGCCTGAGTCTGTGCCGGCCACGAAGGCCATCAACACCACGGCCCACCAGGCCAAGTCATGCGTGCCTACCCACCAGGCGCAACCGATCAAGGCGATGAAATGCATCGGCACAATGGCCCAGGTGAGCCAGCGGTAATACCGGTCTTCTTCGAGCTGCGGCACCACCGCTTCAGGGGGGTTGCTGCGGTCTTCGCCGATCAAAAAGTCCAACAGCGGCATCAGCCCGTAACTGATCAGAATCGGAACACCCAGCGCAATTTGCCAGCCCGTAGCGGCATGCGCCACCATGCCGGTGAAGGGCAGCAGCGGAAAAACCACGGACAAAGCCCAGGCCCAGCGTTTGCGGTCGCGGTATTCAATGCGACCGAGCTGCGGGTCAGTGGCGGCATAGAGTTTCGTCATATGAATTGCCTCTCGATTTTGCCAAGCAGGTTCATGCCGATTCATGCCGATTCATGTCGATTCACTTCGAGTCATTTCGTGATTGTGCCCCTGACCAGGGTGGTTAGGGTACGGGCCAGAAAGGGTTCAAAGTCGATGCACATGGGCCGCAGACGAGGGTCTGAAGCCAAGACCCGCGCGATGACAGGCGACGGCTCCGAGAGCTGGGTGACACTGATCACCAGCGCAATGGTTTGCATGACGAACACCTGCGCGTCTTCGAGTTGCCAGCCTGGGATTTTGGGCGCGATGACGGCGCAAGCCTCGTCCATCAACTCGCGCATGTGCAGCTTGAACCCGCGTGCGGCGGCGTCGCCCAGTTTGGGTTCAAGCACAGTGTGTTGCAACACCAACAAGCGGCGCACTTGCGGGTGGTTGGCGAAACTTTTGGCCAGCGCCCGCGGCACCGCCACTGCCGGGTTGGCGGCGCGCTGCCGGTTGATCGACTGGATGAAGTCGGCCAACCAGGTGGTCAATTCCGCCCGCACCAGTTCCAGAAACAGCGTCTCCTTCGTGGCGAAATACAGGTAGGCTGTGCCTTTGGCCATGCCCGCCACTTCGGCGACACGGGCGATGGTGATGGCGTCAAAATCCGCATCGGCAAAGAGGCGGCTGGCGGCAGCGATCAAGTCGGCGCGGCGCTGATCCTTGGCCTCGGCGCTGCGGGCCCGCTGGGTTGCCATCAGGCCGCCTTCACACCGAGAGGGGCAAGGCCCGGTGGCGCGTGCCCGTCAGCGCGAAGACGGCGTTGGCCACCGCCGGCGCCAACGGCGGCACACCCGGCTCGCCGACACCAGCGGGGTGGCGCGTGCTGGGCAAGATGTAGGTCTCTACGACTGGCGCTTCGGCCAGTTTTACCATGGGGTAATCGTTGAAATTTTTCTGCTGAACCATGCCGTCAACGATATCAATGCGGCCATACAAGGCAGCGGTGAGCGCAAAAATCACCGAACTCTCCATTTGTTGCGCCACGATATTCGGGTTGACCACGGTGCCGCAATCAATGGCGCAGACCACCCGGTGAACCCGCGGTTTTCCGTTTTGCATCGACACTTCGGCCACCTGCGCGACGATGGAGCCGAAAGACTCGTGCAGCGCGACACCCCGGGCGCGGCCCGATGGCAAAACACTGCCCCATTGGGCTTTTTCAGCCGCCAGATTCAACACGGCCAGGTAACGCGGCGCTTCCTTGAGCAAGGCGCGCCGCAAGGCCATCGGGTCTTGTTGGGTCTCAAACGCGATTTCGTCGATGAAACTCTCCGCAATGAAAGCATTTTGCGAATGCCCCACCGAACGCCAATTGCCAATCGGCACGTGGGTGCGCGTGGCGACATGGGCCATGTGCTGGTGCGCAAAGCCGTAAGGCAAGTCAAACAGGCCTTCGGCGGAAGACTTGTCCGGCGGGTCAATCGGCCCCGCCATGGCGGGCAGAATGCGCTCCATAAAACGCGGCGTGAGGGCGTCGCCCGCCGATTTGATCGACAGCGCGCTGAACCGCCCCGGCACGTCCACCGAAGCCTTCAAGTGCGCCACCTGCATCGGCCGGTAGACGTCATGCGTCGTGTCTTCCTCGCGCGACCACACCAATTGCACCGGGCGGCCACCGCAGTCCATCGCCACACGCACGGCTTGCGCCACATAGTCCACCTCCAGGCGACGGCCAAAACCGCCGCCCAGCAGCAGCGCATGCAGCTTGACTTTGTCCAACGCCACACCGGCCACCTGGGCCGCGATGGCGCGTGCGACTTCGGGCACCTGGGTGCCCGTCCAGAGCGTGACCTGGCCGTCTTTGACTTGCGCGGTGCAATTCATCGGCTCCATGGTGGCGTGGGCCAAAAACGGCGCGGTGTAAGTGGCGGCAATCACGCGCGTAGCCCGGCCCAGCGCCGCCGCCACGTCACCCTGTTTGTGAAAACTGAAACCGTCTTCGGCGTCCGCCATCTGGGTGAGATGCGCCTGAATTGCCACACTGTTGAGCGCACCCAGGGGACGTTGTTTCCAAACCGCTTCTGCGGCGGCGGCGCCCTGCAGGGCGTGCCAGGTGGTTTTTGCGACCACCGCAAACCCGGCGCTGCTGCCAGCGTAGCCGGGCAAATACACGATGCGCTCCACACCCTTGATGGCCATCGCCGCTTTCTCGTCCAAGCTGCCCAACGAGCCGCCCAGCATGGGTGACTGCCTGACAGTGGCGTAAATCAGCCCCTGCGGGCGGGCGTCAATGCCGAAAAGTGCGGTGCCGTTGGTCTTGGCCGGAATGTCCGGGCGCTGCGCCGGTGTGCCAATGAGTTTCCAGTCTTTGCGGTCTTTGAGTTTGGCCTCGGTCAGGTTCAAGGCGGCAGCACCTTTGGCAAATTCGCCGTAGTGGCCCTTTTTGCCAGACGCATGTTGCACCACACCGTTGACCACGGTCACTTCTGCCACCGGAACCTGCCACTGTTTCGCAGCCGCGTTCACCAGGTTGGCACGCGCCAGCGCTGCCGCCATGCGCAGGTGGTCCCACGCGTCAGACACACTGCTGGAGCCGCCCGTGGCGTTCAAGCCCAGCTCGCGCATCGCCTTGTCGAGCAGCCAATGGGTGACCTTGACTTTCACAGGCAGTTCAGGCCCTTCCATCTCCAGCGGATGGAACGGCAAAGCCACCCGCATCATCATCACGTTGCCGTAGATCGAGTCTGGCCCCGCCTGCTCCAAGCGCACCTGGGCGAGCGGCACGTCGAGCTCTTCGGCCACCAGCATCGGCAGCGAGGTGTGCACGCCTTGGCCCATTTCCGCGCGCGCCATCGCCAGAACCACACTGCCGTCTTGCGCGATTTTGATCCAGCCGTTCAGCGCCACTTCGCCCGCCGCTGCTGGCAACATGTGTTCGGGTTTGCCCAGGCGCGAACGCATCGGCATCACGCCCCAGCCGACGATGAGCGCGCCAGCAGCACCCAGGCCGCCCAATAGCCAGGTGCGGCGCTTCATGCTGCGGCTCCCTGAGTTGCCGTTGCAGTGGCGGCGTTGATGGCGACTGGCGCGCCAGCCGCGCGGTGGATGGCTCGCCGCACACGCTGGTAGGTGCCGCAGCGGCAGATGTTGGTGATGGCTGCGTCGATCTCGGCATCGGTCGGTTTGGGCGTTTTCTCCAGCAGCGCGGCTGCCGCCATCAACATGCCGCTTTGGCAATAACCGCATTGCGGCACCTGCTCGGCCACCCACGCCGCTTGCAGCGGGTGCGGTTTGTCAGCGGTGCCGAGCGATTCGATGGTGCGGATGGGTTTGCCCGCAACGCTTGAGAGCGGCGTCACGCAAGAGCGCACCGCCTGGCCGTCGATGTGCACGGTGCAGGCGCCGCACGCGGCAATGCCGCAGCCGAACTTGGTGCCCGTCATATTCAGCTCGTCACGCAGCGCCCACAAGAGCGGCATATTGGGGTCGGCTTCGAGCTGGACAGCTTTGCCGTTGAGGGTGAGTTCCATGAGATCTCCAATTTAACTGACTTCGGGTCAGATATTAACTGAACTTGGGTCAGTTAGACAAGCGGGCCCACCGCAAGCGCTGTAAGGCCCCTGTGAAGCTGCCTGCAATCCTCCTGACACTACGTTGTCAGGAGCCCCGGCGCACTATCACTGCTCCTTTAACCAACTTGGAGTTCTCCATGACAAACGCAACGACGACCGCTATCAAATCCGCAATCACCTGGTTCGAAATTCCCACACTCAATCTGGCCAAAGCGCAGGCTTTTTACGAGACCGTGTTGAATTGCAAACTAACCCCAGAGGCCATGGGGCCGTCGCAGGGTGCCGTGTTTCCGTATGAAGGCAAAGAAGGCGTTGGCGGCGCGCTGCTGTGCGGGCCCAGTGCGCCCAAACCCGGTGCGACGGGCACGCTGATTTACCTGGACGCTTCGCCGCTGCTGGATGCTGCGGTGGACCGCGCCCTGGCTGCAGGCGCCAGCCTGGCGTGCCCGCGCGTGGCGCTGCCGCCGGGCATGGGCTTCTTTGCGCACATCATCGACCTGGATGGCAACCGGGTGGGCCTGCACGCGCTGGCTTGAGTTTGCCTGGCCTGCATTTTGGATAAAGTCACACCATGACTTCAACCACCGCCAAAAACTGGATTGCCGTGGCCAGTGCCGAGCATGCGCGGCGCGGCCGGGATGAGATGGCGCCGGGCTTCATGCAGGTCGGCCACGGCAAACTGGCCCCGCTCAAGCGGGTGCAGCCGGGCGACCGGGTTGCCTACTACTCGCCCACTGTCGCCATGGGGGCCAAGGATGGCTTTCAATCGTTCGTCTCGATCGGCATCGTGCAGGCGGGCGAGCCGTATGCGTTTGACATGGGCGGCTTTGTGCCGTATCGACGCAACGTGAAATACCTTAACGCAAACGAGGCTTCGATCCTGCCCCTGCTTGACGACTTTGAGTTTGTGGAAAACCGCAGCCGCTGGGGCTACAAATTCCGTTTTGGGCTCTTCACCATCAGCGACCACGACATGCGGCTGATTGCGAAGGCGATGGGTGTGGAGGCGTCAATGCTGCTATTTAAATAGCTAAATATGAATTTGGGACGGAGGCTAGAGGCGATTTTGACCCTCTAAATTTGCCAAAAACCCCCATTTGCCCGCAATGGCGCCGCTTTCACCTGCCCCCAACATTTCAACTCCATGCGCCGTGCCGACCGCCTGTTTCACATTGTCCAGCTCATCCGGGGCCGCCGACTCACCACGGCCGCGTTTCTGGCCGAGCGCCTCGAAGTGTCCGAGCGCACGGTCTACCGCGACGTGGCAGATTTGCAGCACCAGGGCGTGCCGATTGAAGGCGAGGCGGGTGTGGGATACCGGCTGGGCGCGGGCTTTGAGCTGCCGCCGCTGATGTTCACGCAGGAGGAAGCCAAATCGCTGGTGGCCTCGGTGCGCCTGGCGCAGGTCTGGCTGGACCCCGCGTTGGCGCGCGAGGCCGAAACGGCGTTGGGCAAAATTCTGTCAGTGCTGCCTGCGGCGGTGCGAACAGCGGCCGAGAGTGTGGCTATGTACGCACCGATGGTCAGCACGACCGCCTTGACGCCGCAGACGGTGCAAGCATTGCAAACCGCGCGCGAGGCCGTTCATGCGCGGCGCAAGCTGGGCTTTAGGTACCGCGACCTGTCCGGCAAGCCCAGCCAGCGCGTGGTGCGGCCGCTGGGCTGCTTCTTCTGGGGCAAGGTCTGGACGCTGGCCGCGTGGTGTGAATCGCGCAAGGACTTTCGCAATTTTCGCATTGACCGCATCGAGGCCATTGATGTGTTGGAAGAGCGATTCCGCGACGAGCCGGACAAGACGCTCGCCCAGCTGCTGCGCAACGTGGGCGTTAACTTCAGCGTCTGAATTCGCGGGCGGATTTGATTGGCCGCCCAATCAACCCCAATTTGGGTTTGATTTTGCATGAAGCCGTCAAAAATTGACAGTTTTTAAACAAAATTGAGCCGCAAGTCACGTAAAATGGTCGTAATTAGCTATATAATTAATAGCAATCGTCAAACCCGATTCAAGCCGCCAGCAGTACCTCGATGTCTTTGGCCATGCCTTCCGGCGTGTCGGTTGGCGCATACCGCTTGGTCACATTGCCGTCTTTGCCGACCAGGAATTTGGTGAAGTTCCATTTGATCGCCTTGCTGCCCAGGAGGCCCGGCGCCTCGGCAGTGAGCCATTGGAACAAGGGGTGGGCGTCCGAGCCATTCACGTCGATTTTCTCCATCATCGGAAAACTCACGCCGTAATTGAGTTGGCAGAATTCGGCGATCTCGCCGTTGCTGCCGCTGTCTTGCGCGCCAAACTGGTTGCAGGGGAAACCCAGCACCACCAGGCCTTTGCCGCCGTAGGTTTTGTGCAGTTCTTCCAGGCCGCCGAATTGCGGCGTGAAGCCGCAGGCGCTGGCGGTGTTGACGATCAACATCGCCTGGCCTTTGAACTTGTTCAGTTTGACCGGCTTGCCTTGAATGTTGTTGGCGCTGAAGTCGTAAACGGTAGACATAAAACTCCAAAGAAAGAATCGTTGAACAAATCAGGTCCGGGGTTTGCCCGTGCCCACCACGGCCAACAATGATGCCAGCAATATCAATCCCCCGCCGACAACAGTGCGAAGCGTGATCTCGCCCGCGCCGAGCAGGCTGGCCGAGGCGCTGGCGAAAATTACTTCCGTGAGCATGATCAATGGCGTGGCGCTCGCGCTCAGGCGGGCAGCACCGTATTGCAGGGCCAGGTTGCCCAGCAGAAAGGCAATGCTGATGCCCAACGCCACCCAGAGCCAGTCGAATGTCGGCGCTGGCGGCAAATTGACCAAACCATTGCCCATGCCCATCAATGCCGCAGCGATGGCCATCACCGCGCCGCCGCCAAACATCGCCATCATGCGGGCCGATTCTGGCGTGCCCGCCAGTTTCTTCAGCAGAAGATTGGTCAGCGCGAAAAAGAAGCCGCCCATCAAAGCCAGCCAATCTGCGAGCTGCGCGGGCCACGGCCAGGGCGAGTCTGGCGTCTTGAGCACGATGACCACACCGGCCAATGCCAGCAGCAGGCGCAGCAGCGAGCCCGCAGTGGGTTTTTCGCCCAGCAATGGCCAGGCCAGCAGCACCGACCAGGCGGGCATCAGGTAAAACAGCAGCACAACGCGAACCACGTCGCCAATGGTCACGGCCCAATTGAAACCAACGTTGGTCAAGCCCGACGCCGCAAACAACAGCCACAACAGGGGTTGCCCCGCAAAAGAGCGCCAGCTGCCCGGGCGCACGACCAAGATGCAGGCGGTTGAAAAAACAAAGATGAAAGACGTGGCCCACAACGGGTGCAAGCCGTGGCCCTGCAATGCCTTGAACGGCCACCAAGACAATCCAAACACCAGCGCGTTGAAGATGAGGGCCAGCGCAGCCAAAGTGCGGCTGTCCAAGCGGCTGTTCACGGATGATTTGGAAATGGCATCAGCCGTGCAGGTTGTCGTTGCGGGCAATGCTCATCAAATGCTCGACTTCGGCTTTGTGGTGCAAGAGATTGCTCTTGTGCCAGCGGTAAATCAGCCACATCACGCCGCCCACCACCAAGCCAAACCCGGCAATGGCCGAATAAGCCGACAGGCCAATGCCGGTGGAAAAGCTGTAGAGCGTTCCCAACAAGAGGATGGACAGGTTCTCGTTGAAGTTCTGCACCGCGATAGAGCGGCCAGCGCCCATCAGGTTGTGCCCCCGGTGTTGCAGCAAGGCGTTCATCGGCACCACCATGAAGCCGCCTAAAGCGCCCAACAAAATCAGGAAGGGCGCCGCCACCCACACGTTGTTGATGAAGATCAACGCGATGACAGCGCCGCCCATCGCGATGCCCAGCGGAATCACGCGCGGGCCGTCCACCAGTCTCATCCTCATGGACGCCAACACGGCGCCGCCCGCCAGGCCGATCGCCACCACACCTTGCAGCGCCGACGCCTGGGTCACGGTGTAGCCCAAGGAGACGGCAGCCCAGGTCAGCACAATGGTTTTGAGGTTGCCTGCCGCGCCCCAGATCAGTGTGGTGGAGGCGAGTGAGATTTGGCCAAGTTTGTCGCGCCACAGGCGCAAATTGCAGGTCCAAAAATCCGGCAGCAGGCTGGTGACCTTGGCGGGCAGCGGGCGCATTTCCACGCCCGTGTCGGGGATGTGGGTATTGAAAATGGCCGCGACCAAATAAACGGCAATCAAAATGCTGATGGCTGCCTCGGGCGCGGAGTCGATGCCGGTGTCAATCCAGGGCAGGTCAATCGACAACAGCGCGTTGGCGACCACCGGCCCCACCAGTTGCCCGCCCAGCAAGACGCCCAGGATGATGGAGGCAATTGTCAAACCTTCGATCCAGCCATTGGCTTTGACCAGTTGGGAGGCCGGCAACAGCTCCGTCAAGATGCCGTATTTCGCCGGTGAATACGCCGCCGCACCCAAACCGACAATGGCGTAAGCGAGCAGCGGGTGGGCGCCAAACAACATCATCAGGCAACCGGCGACCTTGATGAAGTTGCTGATCAACATCACCTTGCCTTTGGGCATGGAGTCAGCGAAGGCGCCAACAAAGGGTGCCAAGATCACATAGAACAAGGCAAACATCGGCACCAGCGCGGCCTGCTGCCACTCAGGCGCCCGCTCGGTTCTGAGCAGCTGGATGGCAGCCACAAACAGCGCGTTATCAGCCAGCGAGCTGAAAAACTGCGCCGACATGATGGTGAAAAAGCCGCGTTTCATTCTGGGAGAGGCCGCATCAGTTCTCTGGAAGTCCAACGATATGTGTCTGTCTGGCAAAGCGGTTAGGTTATAGCATGCCCGCCTGCCGAAACCGGGTGTCAGAATCTACGGTGATACCCTCTAAGAACTTCTGTTATGCCCCGCCCGATTCAAGCCACCGTTCACTCGCTCGCCCTGCGCCACAACTTGGCGCAGATTCGCCAGCACGCCCCCGACGCGCGGGTGTGGGCGGTGGTCAAAGCCAATGCCTATGGCCACGGCATCGAACGCGTGTTTGAAGGGCTGCGCGGCGCCGATGGTTTTGCCTTGCTGGACTTGAACGAAGCGCAACGGCTGCGCGACCTCGGCTGGCGCGGCCCGATTTTGCTGCTCGAAGGCGTGTTTGAGCCGCGCGACCTGGAGCTGTGCTCCCGGCTGAACCTGTGGCACACGGTGCATTGCGACGCGCAAATCGACTGGCTGGCCGCGCACAAAACCAATGTGCCGCAACGCGTGTTCCTGAAAATGAACTCCGGCATGAACCGCCTGGGCTTCACGCCCGCGCGTTTCCGCGCCGCCTGGACACGCCTGGACGCCTTGCCGCAGGTGGATGAAATTTCGCTGATGACACATTTCAGCGACGCTGACATGCCCAAAGGCATTGCAACCCAGGTCGCCCTATTTGAAGCCGCCACGCAAGACTTGCCCGGCGAGCGATCTTTAAGCAACAGTGCGGCCAGCCTGCGGCACAGCGGGCTTGAAACCGATTGGGTGCGGCCAGGCATTGCGCTTTACGGCAGCGCGCCGGATTACCCCGAACACTCGGCGAGTGATTGGCAACTGCTGCCCGCCATGACACTGTCCAGCAAGATCATCGGCGTGCAAGACTTGAAAGCGGGCGAGACGGTAGGTTATGGCTCGTCCTTCGTCGCTGACAAAGCCATGCGCATCGGCGTGGTCGCCTGCGGTTACGCCGACGGTTACCCGCGCCACTGCAGCACGGGCACACCGGTGCTGGTGGGCGGCCTGCGCACAAGGATGGCCGGGCGCGTGAGCATGGACATGATCACGGTGGATTTGTCTTTGTTGCCAGATTGCGGCATCGGCTCTGAGGCGACACTGTGGGGGCGCGCGTCCAACGGTGTCGTGTTGTCGATTGATGAAGTGGCGCAATCCGGGGGAACGGTAGGTTATGAGTTGATGTGCGCGTTGGCCGCGCGCGTGCCGGTGCTGGTGGATTGAGCCGTTTTCGTGGGCTAAGGCCAGCGCCGGCGGGTTGGCACTTGTTGGCCTATAAACCCCAATATGGGGTTTATCGGCAGTTAAAACCAGTCAAAAACAGGTTTCCAAGAAAATTCGGATATCAAGTCACGTGTTTATTGGCTAGTTAGCTATGTAAATAATAGCATCCTCAAACCCCGCACTCGACCACAAAACTCACCACCGTGGCGCAAGAGCCGCCGATGTTGAGGGTTTGAATCTTTTTTGCGCCGTCAATCTGGCAATCACCTGCTGCGCCAGTCACTTGCTTCGCCGCATCAAACAACATGCGCGCCCCCGTGGCGCCGACCGGGTGGCCGCAGCCGATCAGGCCGCCGCTCATGTTGATCGGGCAGCTGCCGCCCTGCTCAATGCGCCCATCTTCCACCGCCTGCCAGCTTTGCCCCGGAGCCGTTAAACCCAGGTGGTCAATCGCCATGTATTCGGTGGTGGTGAAGCAGTCGTGCGTTTCCACCCCGTCAATGCCGTCAATGCCCGCGACACCCGCACGCCGCCAGGCGTCTTCAACGGTCTGGCGCACATGCGGGAACACGTAAGCCGCGTCGCGGCTGCGCGCCAACTTGTCTTTGAATTTGAGCCCGGCATTGTGGTGGCCCCAACCGGCGATGCGGGCCATCGAGTTCATCGGGACACCCAGTGATTTGGCATGCTGGTGCGCAAACTTTTCGCAGGCGAGGATCAACGCGCAAGCCCCGTCGGTGATTTGCCCGCAGTCTTGCCGGCGCGTTCCGGGCTCGATCACCGGGTTGGCCTGGTCGTCATCGGTGAAACTTAAGCGCTCAAACTGCCACTTGCGGGTTTGCGCCAGCGGGTTGCGTTTGGCATTGGCGTAATTCAATTCGGCGATGCGATTCAGGTGTTTGCGATCCAGGCCGTAACGGCGCTCGTATTCCTGGGCCAACAGGCCAAAAGCGGCTGGCCACATGAAGGTGCAGGCGATGTCTTCATGGCCTTGCCAGGCGGCAGCGTTCTGGTTGGCCGAGGCCTGGTCGCCCGGCAGGTTTTTGAACTCCTCCACGCCGAGCACGAGCACGCAGTCGTACCGGCCAGCTTCAATTTCAGCCATCGCTGTGAGCACCGCGAGAGACGACGACGCACAGGCCCCTTCATGGCGCATGGCCGGCACGCCCCACAACTCGGGCACCACCTGCGCCACCATCGAACCCAGGTGCGCCTGCTGGCGTTGCAGTTCGCCAAACGCATTGCCCACATGGATGCTGGCAATCGACTGCGCAGGCAGCGAGCAGGCCTCCAGCGCGCCCAGCGTGGCTGCCCGCGTCATGTCTGAAATGTCTTGCCCGTTGCGTGCCCAGGCCTTGGCGAAGTCGGTTTGAAAACCGCCGAGGATGTAGGTTGGGGTTGGCATGTTCAATACCCCCTGGCCAGACGTTCCCCGCTCACCCAAGCCGCATGAAAACCATTGGGCACTTTGTGGGGCGTGCGGATTTTGCACACCGGCCCGCGCGCGATGTCGTGCGCGTCAAAAATCGTCACGTAGGAGGCCTGTTTCACGTTGTCCCACATGAAGCCGACGAGGTAACCGTCGTCTTCGTTTTTGGCCCCCTCCTTAGGAGCGAAAGGCGCTTCACTGAACCACTTGTGAACGCCCGCGTGGTACGTCGTGCAGGTGTCCTGCTGCAAGTCATACCGCACAAAACCACAAAAGCGCGGGTCTTCCATCCGGGTTTGCCGGGCCATCAACAGATTCCACGAATACCGGGTCTTGCAGCCCTGCATTGCGCTGTTGATCACCGGGAATTCTTGGTTGATGATGTCGTCGATCAGGCGCTCCCTGGTTTGCCCGGTGCGCAGGTTGAAGCGCCACTCGTAAAACACGTGATCGGCGTCCAGGCTGGCCAGCAATCGGGGCAATTGCTCGGGCAACAACTCGCCTCGCCCGTCACGCGGCAATCTAAAGGGCGTGCCTGTCATGACGATCTCAACGCCGCCTTGGCCATCGTCTTCTTCCCAGGCGTTCGACACGTGGTACATGTAAGTTGGCTTGGCCTCAAACCAGCGAATCTGCTGCGGCGTGCCGTGGCGCGGCACCACTGCAAAGCGCGACGGCAGATGGTGGTGGAACTTGATCTTGTGGCGCCCAGCCGCCAGCGCCTCCATGTCGTTGAACAGCGGCAAGTCATGCAGGATGGTGTAGTTGGCGGTGATGGCCATGTCGTGCGGCAAACGCGGCCCCGGCAGCTGCACCGGCATGAAGGTGTTGAGTTTGCCAAAGCGGTCCATCACGCCGTAGTGCATGTAGGGCGCTTCCTTGCCATAGGCAAAGAACAGGAACTCGCCGGTGCGTTCGTCTACCTTGCTGTGCGCCGAAATCGGCAGGCCTTTGAGCCTTGGGTCAAGGTCGAGCTTGCCCAAGGTGGACAAATCTTTGGGCGAACTTTGGTACACCGCGCCGCCCAAGTACCACATCGAGACCAAGGAACCGGCGTAAAACTTGACATCGGTGTTCGAGGTGTCTTTGAGCGGCATGTCGGGCCGGTCTTTGCGCGGCGGGTCTTTCACGCCTTGCCAGAGCGCGCTGCCCGCAGCCAGTTCTTCTTTGAGCGAATCAGTCTGGATCCAGCGGCTCTGGCACTGCGCGCGGCCAGCCTCAAACCGGACGGCATGCAACATGCCGTCGCCATCAAACCAGTGGTAGCGGCCCGGCGCTTCAAACCGGCGGTTGGGCCCGTTGCGCACGTGCAGGCCGGTCAAATCTTTGGGGATTTCACCTTCGATGTCGGTGAGGTCCAGCGTGACCTCGCCCGCCGTCTCGTGCGCGACGGGCGCAAAGCCACCTGCCAAAACCGGGATGTCGCTGAAAGCGTTGTTGTCGCTGGTGCCCATGAGGTTCTCCGTTCCAGGGCGATCATATTAAGCCAAGCGGGCAGGTTTGACCATAATGAACACCCGAGGCCCCGCCAGCGTGTTGCTTGAAATCGATGGCGTGCGGATTTTGACCGACCCCGTGTTTTCAAAACGCACCTCGCCGTTCCAGTTCATGGGCCCGGCGCGGCGGCACGCGCCGCCGCTGGCCCTGGCCGAATGGAAAAACATCGATGCCGTGGTCATCAGCCACGACCATTTTGACCACCTGGACATGGCGACGATTCAACACTTGGCCAAGGGTGGCACGCACTTCTATGTGGGGCTGGGCATTGGCGCGCACCTGCAGCGCTGGGAGGTGCCCGCCGCCCAAATCCACGAGATGGACTGGCGGGAGCAGGCCAACATCAAAGGCGTGGTGGTCCACTGCACCCCGGCGCGGCATTATTCGGGCCGCAAAAGCATGGACAACAGCACGCTATGGGCCTCGTGGCTGCTGAAAGGCCCGAACCATTCGGCTTATTTCAGCGGCGACACCGGTTATGCGCCGCACCTCAAGGCCATCCGCGAGCGGCTGGGCGCGCCCGAGCTGTCGCTCATCAAAGTGGGCGCCTATGGCGACACCTGGCTCGACATCCACATGCACCCCGAAGCCGCCGTGCAGGCCCACAAAGACCTGGGCGCCACCGTCATCATGTTGCCGGTGCACTGGGCCACCTTCAACCTGGCCTACCACGCCTGGGCCGAGCCCGCCGTGCGTGCCGTGGCTTCGGCCAAAGCCCAGGGCATGCAGCTCGTGTTGCCACGCCCCGGCGAGAAGTTTGAGTTTGGGCAGCCGTTTGAAAACAAGGCCTGGTATTTGCCGCAGCCTAAGTGAGCGGATGCCCCGTGGCCAAACAGCGGGCCACAGGGCAACCACCTCGGTATCAGTGCGCAGCGCGAGATTGCCTTAGGCGCAGCGCCACGTGCGCGGCCAGCGCACACAACGTGAAGCCCAGCATCAACAAACCCACATTGCGTGAACCGGGGTGCGGCACCAGCCCCACGGCGTAACCGCCAAGCGCCCCCATCAATTGCTGCCCGAGGCCCGCCAGCGCCGCCGCCGAGCCCGCGAGCAAGGGCACGACCCCGACCGTGCCGGCCAAAGTGGGCGGAACGAGGAAGCCATGGCCCAGGCCGAGCAGCAACAGCGGCAAGGTGAAGGCCAATGGCGTGTCAACGTGCAAAAGCGCCAGGCCGAGCATCAACAACAGGCTGGCGAGCGTCGCCACTTGGCCCAGGGCCATCACCCAGCGGTCGCCCTTGTCGTGAATCAACCGGCTGGTGAGGAAATTGCCCGCGATGTAAGCCACCGGCACACACATGATGTACCAGCCAATGCCATCGGGCCCCACGCCATAACTGCGCAACACAATGGGCGCGCCGGCCAGGAAGGTGTAAAACGCGGCCGTGGTCATCGAGAGAATCACCACATACAGCACCAGCGACCTTTCTCGCAGCAATGTGGCATAGGCCGAGAGCATCACGCGAAGCCAATGCCCCTCGATCACGCGCGCTGGCACCGGGGAAAAT
The DNA here is from genome assembly GCA_031428695.1 of Rhodoferax sp. Lineage (GTDB taxonomy): Bacteria > Pseudomonadota > Gammaproteobacteria > Burkholderiales > Burkholderiaceae_C > JANYCG01. Next base: position 20,292 of record JANOYE010000365.1, read on the forward strand.
GCGCCGCGCCACACGGCAACCAGCATCAACAAGGCCAATACGAACATCAGCACAAAGTTGGCTTGCCAACCCAGGCGCACGTGCAATTGGCCGCCCACCACAGCCGCAAACGGTGGCGAGAGGCCCATGGCCATGCCGATGTAGGCCATGACCTGGGTGCGTTCAGAGCCCGCAAAACTGTCTTGCACCATGGAGCGGCCGACCACCATGCCGGCTGCGCTGCCTGCCCCTTGCAACACCCGCGCAGCAATCAGCACGTCAAGATTCGGCGCCCATGCCGCCAACAGCGAACCCAAAGCCGCCAGGGCCAGCCCCGTCATCAATACACCTTTGCGGCCATAACGGTCTGACAGCGGGCCGTACACCAGCTGGAACACGCCAAACGCCACGACGAAGCCGCTGAAGGTAAGTTGCACCCGCGCTTGGGTTTCGCCAAACAACGCGCCCCATTCCTGCATGGAAGGCAGGCAGATCGTCATGGCGACCAGGCCAAAGGCGATCTGGGCGAGCAGGTTGGTGAGGAGCATGGAGAGGATTAGACGGGGCGGTGGCTCTGGGGAAGGGCTGTGGCCGCCGTGCCTCGATCATATCTTTCACGCCGGGCGAGAACATGGCTCTTGACTGAAATTAACACCCATATTGACATTTCGCTGAAAACACCGGATTCCTTTAGGAATTTATGGGGAATTAGCCTCCAAGTCACGAATAATGTGCGTAAGCAGCTATTATAAATGTAGCGTATTGCCTGGCACTTTGAAGTGGAAAAGCCCGCCAGCGGCGGGCTTTCAATGCGCTGTGCCGGGGTTTGCGCTTCAAGGCGCGGGAACAGCCACCCGGTTGCCGGGGACGATCATCGCCTCGTAGGAAAACACTTCGCGGCTGGCCGGGTTGACTTTGACTTTGACCCACTGCACATCGTTGGTGCCGTTGGCGGCACTGTTGCCGAAGGTCTCGACGCGGGTGAAGTTCTCGAGGCGGCGCCCTGTGGCGTCGAGAAGGGGTTTGTCCACCCGGAAGTAATGCGAGTCGCCGTGCACGTAGGCAACCGGGCGGCGGAAGCTGATGACCTCATTTCGCAATGCGGTGAGGAACTCAACATAACCGTCCGGCTGGCCGTCGGTCTGTACCAATGTCTTCGGGTCGCGCAGCGGGGCGCGTGTCGGGTCAGACAAATCCCAGCCGGGGTTGGCCTGGGCGATGATCATCACAGCGGACGATTTGCGGTCTCGCGCCTGCGCAAACGTTTCCTGCAGCCAGCGCAGGTTGGCGATGTTGCGGGCGGTGTATTCGGCCACATCGGGCGCGGTGTCGCACAGGTTGTTGCAGGAGCCTGGCAAATTGAAGGTGACGTAGGTCACGCGGCCGACTGTCCAGCGGCGGTTTTCAACGCACTGCACGAAGCCGTTGACACCCAAGCACAAGTTGCCCTGTTGCACTTCTTGTTCCATGCGGCGCTGGCCCATCGAATAGGTGGAGGAGAAGAAGACGGCGCGCTCGCGGTCCAGCCGTTCGCGCGAGTTGAAGCTGCCATTGGACGGGCGGTCGCAGTCGGTCCAGTCGTTGTCGCCGGGGGTGAACATCGCGGGCGCGCGCAGCGAATTGAAGTACCCCAGCGCCTGCGCATACAGGTTGTTGTCGCACAGGCTGCCCGAGCCGGCTTTGAGGTCGCCGTCATGCACGGTGAACTTCAGGCGCTGGGCGTTCATGTCGGCGATGAGGTTGGGCACGCCAACGGTGGCCTGGGCAGCGGAGTAAGGCAGATCGCCCCACAGGCCGATGGCGTAGGTGTCGCCATCATCGCGGTCATCGGCGTGGGCGGCGCCAGCCAGGCCCAGCGACAGGGTGGAAATCAAAACGCCTGCCAGCAAGGCGCGCCATTTCGGGCGCCCGGGTTGTGAAACTGCGCCGGCAACGGCCGGAGATTGAAGATTTGGTGTCATGGGGCTTCCAGTGGGTGAGGGAGTGGTGAGGATTGCAAACGACTGCGGGACAGGGCCAATCGTTTGTATCGCCGCCTCATGACAAAGCCGTGACAGCGCCCGATTGCGGCGCGAAGGGCAGGCAGATCGCGATGGCGACCTGCCCAATGGTGACTATGGCGACGATGGTTTGACCGGCAGGTCAAAGTCGCTCGCCGCATGGCGCTCAGCCAACTGGCTCTCCTCCTTGCCCCAGGTGCGGTTGACCATGCGACCGCGTTGCACAGCCGGGCGTTTGGCGATCTCATCCGTCCAACGCAACACGTGTGTGTAACTCTGCACCTGCAAGAACTCACCCGCTTCATACAGCTGGCCCTTGGCCAAGGTGCCGTACCAGGCCCACACGGCCATGTCGGCAATCGTGTACTCGTCCCCCGCAAGGTAGGGGCTCTCGGCCAAGCGGCGATCCAGCACGTCCATCTGGCGTTTGACTTCCATGGCGAAGCGGTCGATGGGGTATTGCATCTTGGTTGGGGCATAAGCGTAGAAATGCCCGAAGCCGCCACCCAAATAGGGCGCACTGCCCATCTGCCAGAACAGCCATGACAGACATTCCGCCTGCGCTGCAGCATCGGTGGGCAAGAAGGCGCCAAACTTCTGCGCCAGGTGCAACAGGATCGCGCCCGACTCAAACACGCGTATCGGCTTGGGCCCGCTGCGGTCCAGCAGCGCCGGGATTTTGGAGTTGGGGTTCACCGCCACAAAACCGCTGCTGAACTGGTCGCCCTCGTTGATTTTGATCAGCCAGGCGTCGTATTCAGCGCCGCTGTGGCCCAAGGCCAAGAGCTCCTCCAGCATCACGGTGACTTTCACGCCATTGGGCGTGGCCAGCGAGTAGAGCTGGAGCGGGTGTTTGCCCACCGGCAAGTCTTTGTCGTGCATTGCGCCCGCAATCGGACGGTTGATATTGGCAAAACGGCCACCGTTGGCCTTGTCCCAAGTCCAGACGGTGGGGGGTGTGTAGTCGGGGGTGTCACTCATCGTGGGGCTCCGTTGATCGTTGCAGGGTTCTTATCAGGAAATTCTGAACCATTGTGGCGCAAGCGCATGAGGCTGCCGCGCCCGCCGGGGCGGTTTGATATACTGTACTGTCTGTACACTAAATGAGCTCGTCATGCCTGCTAACCCCAGTTACGGCCTGGAGCAAGCCCGCATCCAGTTGCCAGCGATCATTGCCAATGCGCACTCGGGCGTGGCCAGTGTCATCACTCGGCACGGCAAGCCCTATGCCGCCATCGTCCCCTTGAAAGACCTTGAAAAGTCGCGCAGCACATTGCGCGCCTCGTCAAGCCTATTGGCCCTGCGCGGCACCGGTCAAGGCCTGTGGGGGTCAAACGTGGGCCAAGCGATTGAGAAGCTGCGCGGCGAATGGGGTGACGATTGAAGAAGCCCGCCAAACGCGTTTCTGACCCCGCGCTGTGGGCGGGCCTGCCATTTGATTCAACGGTCGTCGTAGACACCGCGCCGTTCATCTACATTCTTGAATCACACCCGCAGTTTGCAGATCAATTTGCAGGCCTGTTTGAAGCGGCAGCGGCTGGAAAACTGAGCATTGCCTTGTCAACCATCACCTTGGCTGAAGTGTTGACCGGCCCTCTCAAAGCGGGCCAGACAGCCCTGGCCAAGCGTTACGAAAAAGCGCTGTCTGCCTTCACGCTGATTTCTGTGACGCCGCCCATTGCGGCTTTGGCCGCCCAGTTGCGGGCGCAGTACCGGCTGAGGCTGCCGGATGCGATTCAACTGGCCACCGCTCTAGACCTGGGTGCCACAGCTTTCGTCACCCATGACAGAGATTTTTCCAAAGTCACCGGTATGACAATATTGACGGGACACCTATGACAACAAACATCACTTGGCAAACCACCCGCCTCGCAGGTACCCTGGGC
>JANOYE010000366.1:0-17611 GCA_031428695.1 Rhodoferax sp.
TCGCGTCCCAAGCCGGTACCCCGACATCGCGCTCCTGCTCAATCTGGTCAATCAAGATCACCGAATTGCGCTGGATCATGCCCATCAGGGCGATCACCCCCAGCAAGGCGACGAAACCGAAGGGTCGGTCAAAAATCAACAGTGCACCCGCCACGCCTGCTATGCCCAACGGCCCCGTCAAAAACACCAACATCGCGCGGCTGAAACTGTGCAGTTGCAGCATCAACAGGGTAAAGGTGATGAACAGCATGATCGGCACACCGGCGGCAATCGAGGCCGAACCCTTACTGCTTTCGGCCACCGCGCCTGCCACGGCGATCAAGTAAGCGGTGTCGCCCGCCGCGTGCCATTTTTTCTCCAGGGCTTTGAGCTCGGGCAACATTTCTTCGGTGACCGTGGCGGCTTGGAGGCCTTCCACGATGTCACATTGCACGGTGATGGCATAGTCCCGGTTCTCACGCCACAACACGCCTGGCTCCCAGGCGAAAACGGGGCGGGCGATCTGCGTCAACGGCACCGATTTTCCAGAGGCGGTCGGCAGGTAGGCATTGCCCAGGTCGGTCAACGCGTCACGCTCTTCGATGGGTTGGCGCAAGACGATTTCAATCAGTTTGTCGTCTTCCCTGAACTGGCCGATGGTCATGCCGGACAAAATTGTCCTGGACGCCTGCGAGATCGACTGGCTGGTCACGCCAAGGGCGCGCGCCTTGGATTGATCTACCTCCAGCCGCAACACCTTGACAAACTCGTTCCAGTTGTCGTTGACGCCGCGCGCATTGGCGTTTTTACCCATCACCGCCCGGATTTCGTCGGCCTTTTCTCTCAGCACCGTCGGATTGGGCCCACTCACGCGAAATTGCACGGGGTAGGCCACCGGCGGGCCGTTGGGCAACAGCTTGACGCGTCCGCGAACCTCTGGGAACTCGGTGGCCAATAATGTCGGCATTTTCATCCGCAAGGACTCCCGCACTGCAAGATCCTTGGGCAACACAATCGCCTGCGAAACATTCGACTGCGGGAAGATGGTTTCCAGCGGCAGGTAAAACCGGGGCACGCCCGTGCCGACCCAAGTGGTCACACTGTCCACGCCGATTTCTTTCAACATTCGCTCTTCAAACCGCTTGACCAGCGTTTCGTTCGCCGCAAACGACGTTCCTTCCGGGAACCACAACTCCACCAGCAACTCAGGGCGGCTTGAATCCGGAAAAAACTGCTGCTGGACTTTCCCCATTCCCACCACACCCAACGCAAAAATCAACAACGTGGCACCAATCGTGATCCATCGGTATTCAACGCACCAGTTCACAGTTTTTCGAAAATTCCTGTAAAACAGACCGTCAAAACTTTCGTGGGCCTGGTGTGCTTGCTGCGCCTGCGGCGCCAACGCGCTGGCCGTTGTCTTCAGGGTTTTTTCAAAGGATTCTTGCGGCACAACGCGTGCGCCCGGCGCATGCTCAAGCGGTATCTGGCTGCCCAGATGCGGTGGCACTTTCAGCAGCAGGGTGCCCAGATAAGGAACGAAGTAAACCGAGACAAACCAGCTCAGTACCAGCGCAATAACGGTTACTGCAAAAATCGCGAAAGTGTATTCACCGGTGATGGACTTGGCGATGCCGATGGGCAAGAACCCCGCTGCAGTGATCAAAGTGCCGGTCAACATGGGCATGGCAGTAGCGTCGTAAGCGAAAGTCGCCGCGCGCACCTTGTCAAAGCCCTCCTCCATCTTGCGCACCATCATCTCCACCGCAATGATCGCGTCGTCCACCAACAGGCCAAGCGCGATGATCAGCGAGCCCAAAGATATTTTGTGCAGGCCAATGTCCCAGTACCACATCGCCAGGAAGGTGACCGCCAGCACCAAAGGAATGGTGATGCCAACCACCAAGCCAGGCCGCATGTCAATGTAATAACGCTTGAGCGGATTTTTTTCGTTGGCGCGCACGTGGAACCCCAGCGCCACAAAACTCACTGCGAGAACAATGGCCACAGCCTCAATCAAGACCGCGATGAATTCGTTGACCGACTTGGCAACCGCGACCGGCTGATCCTGCACCTGCACCAGCGTCATACCCAATGGCAAAGCGGCCTGAATCTCAGCAGTCGCCACCTTCAGCGATTTGCCCAGGCTGATGATGTCCCCGCCACGCGCCATCGACACACCCAAGGCGATAACTTCTTTGCCCTGGTGGCGCACTTTGGGGGACGGTGGATCGGCATAACCCCGGTTGATCTTGGCAATGTCGCCCAGCCGCAACTGGTTGCCGTTGGCACCGCGGATGGGCATGCTGGCCAACTGAGCCGTAGTTTCAAATTGCCCCGCAACGCGCACGGCGATGGTGTCTACCGGAGACTGCATGGCGCCGGCCGATTCCACCGCATTTTGCTGCCCGAGCTGGCCCAGCACCTGGCCCATGTCAAGACCCAGTTGCGCCAAGCGTTTCTGGGATATTTCGATGTAGACCTTTTCGTCTTGCACGCCCATGAGTTCGACTTTGCTCACGTCTTTAACACGCAACAACTGCTGGCGGACATCGTCGGCGAAGGATTTCACTTCGGCTTGGCTGAAGCCGTCCGACTCCAGCGCGTAAATCACGCCAAAAACATCGCCAAAATCGTCATTGAAGAACGGGCCGAAGATGCCGGGCGGCAACGTCCCCTGCATGTCGCCCACTTTCTTGCGCACCAAATACCAGACGTTGGCCACTTCCGAAGCCTTGAAATCGTCCTTCAACTGGAAAATGATTTGTGACTCGCCCGGTTTGGAATAACTGCGGATTTTGTCGACTCTGGGCACTTCCTGCAGCGCGTATTCCAACTTGTTGGTGATTTGGTCTGCCACCTGTTGCGCGGTGGCGCCAGGCCAATAGGTGCGAACCACCATGGCGCGAAAGGTAAAAGGCGGGTCTTCGTCCTGGCCCAACTGAAAATAGGCGACAAACCCCAGCAACATCAGCACGACGAGCAAATAGCGGGTCAGCGCCGGGTGCTCCAGCGCCCACAGGGAAAGATTGAAATGGTTGGAAGTGCGGGAAGTGGCCATTACATGCTCACTTCGACGCGGCGGAAGCAGCAGGCGCAGGTACAGCGGCCTTGGCCGCAACGGCAGGCCGAGCTTCAGCGCCAACGGCTCCCTTCTCCCGGTAGAGCGTCACTTTTTGGCCCGCCTGCAGCACGTGCACACCGGCGGCAACCACCAACATGCCCGGGGTGATCCCGCTGGCAATCACGACCTCATTGCCTTCGGCAGACACGACCTCGACGTTTTGTGATTTGACCGTCATGCTGGCCGCATCCACCACCCATACGGAAGTCGCCTTGCCGTCGCGCTTCAAAGCGCTGGTTGGCAATTTGATGATCTCAATACCCGCCAAAGACAGCGCTTGTGGCACGACGTTAACGGTTGACCCCAACGGCAGCACATCGGCGCCGTCCTTGCCATCCATGGCCACTTTGATCTGGAATGTGCGTGTAGCCGGGTCGGCGCTGGCAGCGACTTCCCGCACAACCCCCTTTAAACTGCCGGTGCCTGACCACGGGCGGACATCAACTTTTGAACCCATCGTGACCAACGCCACGCGGTCTTCGGGCACGGAAAACACAACGTCACGCGGGCCGTCTTTGGCGATGCGGACAATCGCCTGACCTGCCGCCACCACCTGCCCGGCCTCGGCTTCCACGCCGACCACCACGCCGCTGACATCAGAGGTGAGTTTTGTGTAACCCGTTTGATTGCGTTGTGACGAGAGTTGCGCCTGCGCCTGCTCCAGTTGCGCCTCGGCGCCCTTGACAGCTGCGTCGCGGCGGTCAAGCTCCGCACTGCTGATGAAATTTTGATCCTTCAGCTCACTGAAACGCTTGAATTCGGCGACTGTCAAGTTCCGGTTGGTAGCGGCCGCCGTCACTTGCGCCTTGGCCGCCTCTGCCGCCAGCAAATAATCACGCGCGTCCATTTGCGCCAACAACTGACCCGCTTTCACGCGTTGTCCTGGTTCCACCGCGCGTTGCACCAGTTTGCCGGCCACGCGAAAACCAAAACGCGACTCAACCCGAGCCCGCACTTCGCCAGAAAATTCTGCCCCAGACTCCATCTTGGTGACACTGACGGTGACTACCTTGACGGAGCGCACCGGTTCCTGCACCGGCGCCGGTTTTGAACACCCGGCGAACAAAACCACCACGCCCAGCCAAAACCAGTGGACCCTGCCTTTCGGCCTGCTGACTGAATTAGTTGACGCGGCAAATCGCAGAAATGACATGGCAGACCCGTAATAATTACCCGCGATGGGGCGAATCCCAGACGCCAACGGCCTTTGTTCCATTGACAGGATGGACAATTTTAGGCGCTCAGGCCCTACGTTTGTCAAGATTTATAGCATGAGGTACAAGCTTGGCAGGGCACTTAAGCCACAATTAAACCGTAAACGAGCCACCCGCGCACCGCAAACCAGTCACAAACGGTGTGCCCAGCCCATTCAATCCAGATTCATGGCGCCATGCCCACTTCACCACACATTTCGCCGGGGATCGGCCCGGCAGTGCCGCAGCACTACGAAAACTTTCCGGTGGCCTCGTGGTTATGCCCACCCCATTTGCGCCCGCCAATTGCTGCCATTTACGCCTTTGCCCGCACCGCCGATGACATTGCCGATGAGGGCGACGCTGCGCCTGGCCAGCGCTTGGAAGACCTGGGTGCCATGAAAGCGGATTTGTTGTTTGTCAATGCGGGTCAGCCGCACAGTGGCCGCTGGCCCAATGTGTTTGGCGCCCTGGCGCCCCTCATGCGCCAATTCAAGCTACCCGTGAACCTGTTGCTGGACTTGCTTGACGCCTTTGAACAAGACGTCGCCAAGTCGCGCGACCACGCCGGTTACCGCACCCACGCAGAGCTGCTCGACTACTGCCGCCGCTCGGCCAACCCAATCGGCCGGCTGTTGCTGCACCTGTACGAGGTGGACGACGACACCTCGCTGCAAATGAGCGACAACATCTGCTCGGCCTTGCAATTGATCAACTTTTGGCAGGACTTAAGCCGCGACTTGCCCCTCGGCCGTTATTACTTGCCCGAAGAAGAATGCGCCCGTTTCAACGTGGCGCAAACACAAATTGACGCGCGCCAGCCAAGCACTGCGCCCGTGCTGGCCTTGATTCGTGCCCAGGTTGAACGCGCCAAAGCCATGATGCTCGCTGGCGCGCCCTTGGTGAAACGCCTGCCGGGCCGGGCCGGCTGGGAGCTGCGACTGGTGGTGCAAGGCGGTTTGCGCATCATCGACAAAATCGAATGCATGAATTACGCTACCCTCACAACCCGGCCAAAGATCACGGCGTGGGACGCGCCGCTGATGTTCTGGCGCGCGCTACGTATGTGACGGGCATGTGATGGGCATGTGATGGCGACATCGCCATGTAACATTCAGGCGATGACGCCAGAGGAATACGTTCAAGAAAAAGCAGCCGCTTCCGGAAGCAGTTTTTACTACGCTTTTTTGTTTTTGCCCAAGCCCCGGCGGGCCGCCATCACGGCGTTTTATGCCTTTTGCCGGGAGGTCGATGACGTCGTGGACGACACCGTAGACGCCGGTGTTGCCGGCACCAAACTCGCCTGGTGGCAGGCTGAAATCGATAAATCCTTTTTGGGGCAGCCCAGCCACCCGGTGATGAAGGCGCTGATGCCGCTGGCACCCGCTTACAAAATCGAAGCCCGCCACCTGCTGGCGGTGGTCGAAGGTTGCCAGATGGATCTGGCGCAAACCCGCTACCTCGACTTCCCCAATTTGCAGCGCTATTGCCACCTGGTTGCAGGCGTTGTCGGGGAAGTTGCCGCCGGCATTTTTGGGCAGACGCAGCCGCAAACCCCCCTATACGCCCACACCTTGGGGCAGGCGCTGCAACTCACCAACATCATCCGCGATGTCGGTGAAGACGCCATGCGCGGCCGCATTTACCTGCCCGTCAACGAGTTGCAGCAGTTCGACGTGAAAGCCCACGAAATCCTCAAGCGCACCTATTCCGACCGCTTCACCGCGTTGATGAAGTTTCAAGCGGCGCGGGCTCACCGACTTTATGAAGAGGCTTTCGCCTTGTTGCCCGAGGCCGACCGGCGCGCGCAAAAGCCTGGCTTGATGATGGCCAGCATCTACCGCACATTGCTGCGCGAAATTGAACGCGACGACTTTCAGGTGATGCACCAACGCGTCAGCCTCACGCCCCTGCGCAAGTTGTGGCTGGCCTGGCGCGTGCAAGCGCTTGGCCGCGTTTGAGCGGCGGGCGGTCACCCATGCGGGTAGCGGTCATTGGCGCTGGGTGGGCGGGGCTGGCGGCAGCGGTCAAAGCCACCCAGGCCGGGCACGCGGTGACGGTTTTCGAGGCGTCGCGCACACTCGGCGGAAGAGCGCGGGCGGTTGCCGGAACATTGCCCGATGGCTCGCCGGTGGTTTTGGACAACGGCCAGCACATCTTGATCGGGGCTTACCGCGAAACCCTGCGAATGATGGTCCTTGTCGGCGCAGTGGCATCCACTCGCCTGTGCCGCATGCCGCTCGCACTGCGTTTTTTCGACGGCTCGGGGGTTCAGTTTCCGAAGTGGCCGTCGCCCTTTGACGCCTTGGGCGGCATCTGTGGTGCGCGCGGCTGGAGCGTTTTAGACAAACTCTCGCTGCTGGCGGCCGCCACCGGCTGGCAATTGCGCCGCTTTAAGTGCGCCAGCTCGATGACGGTCTCGCAACTCTGCGCAAGCGTTCGCCCTCGCATCATGGCCGAGCTCATCGAGCCGCTGTGTGTTTCGGCGCTCAACACGCCCGCCCCGCGCGCCAGTGGCCAGGTGTTTCTGCGGGTCATGAAAGACGCCTTGTTTGGCGGCACCGGCAGCTCCAACTTGCTGCTGCCAACGCAAGACTTGACCGCCCTGTTTCCGCAAGCCGCTGCCGATTGGCTGGTTGACCAAGGCGCTGAAGTGCGCATGGGCGCGAGAGTTGACACCTTGCAGGCAGACGAGCAACAGCGCGCCTGGCTTGTCAATGGCGAGGTGTTTGACCGCGTCATTTGGGCAACTTCTACATCAAACGCGGCTCTAAGTCTCGGAAAATGTGCACAAGCAGCTCCTGAATCAATAGCATCTCAACTGCGCACCTGGATCCATGTCGCTGAAGAAATGCGCTTTGAAGCCATCACCACCGTGTATGCCTACGCCGCTGACACCAGTTTGCCAATCCCCATGCTGACGCTGCGCAGCCAGTCGGACAGTGTCAACCCCGCCCAGTTTGTATTTGACCGTGGCCAGCTTGGTGGCCCGGCTGGCCTGTTTGCGTTTGTCGTCAGTGCCAGTGAGGGTGAACGTGAGGCGCTGGAAGCGGCGGTGCTTCTGCAGGCCCGCACACAGCTTGGTTTGACACTTGCGCCGATTCAAACCATCGTTGAAAAACGCGCCACCTTCGCCTGCACACCTGGCCTGGCGAGGCCGCCAACGCAGGTCGCGCCTGGCCTGCTCGCCTGTGGCGATTACTGCGAGGGGCCCTACCCAGCCACGCTTGAAGGCGCAGTGCTAAGCGGCCTGGCGGCAGCGAAGGCGATGGGCAGCGCCTGAAGCATCAATGCTTCAAGCAGCCTGAAGCGCTGTCACCACTTCGGCCAGCGACGACACAGTGAGATGCGGCAAAACCACATTTGATGCGGTGAAAGACGCGGCTTGGGGCCAGACCGAGTCCGCGCCGCGTTCGCGCTTGAGCCACACTGTCTGCATACCCACCCCCAGCGCTCCGACGACATCCAGCGCCATGTCGTCGCCAATGTGCAAAACATCCTGTGCTGCGAAACCGGCGGATTGCGCGGCCGCGTGAAAGATTCGCGGGTCGGGTTTGCCCACGCCAAACTCATGCGCACTCACGCTGTGGTGGAAGTAGCGCCCTATGCCAACCCGATGCACATCCGCATTGCCATTAGAGAGTGCCACCACCGGAAAACGTGCGGCGAGAAATTCAAGCGCTGGCAAGGCGTCGGCAAACAAGTCCACCTGCATGCGCGCTTCAAAAAACACCTCAAAGGCAGTTTTGGCCAAGGCCGGGTCGTCGCCGCAATTGGCCAGCGCCTGGCGGATGATTTCCAAGCGCAACGCACTCATGTCGTGGCCGATGTCGGGCCGGGTTTGCACCACGTGTTCGCGCAAGCGCAAGCGCGCAGGCACATCGGCAAACATTGGCGCCGTGGCTGGCGCGTGCTGCGCAAGCCAAGAAGCCAACGCCCCTTCCGCGCGTTCAATCACCGGCCAGATGGGCCACAGGGTGTCGTCCAGGTCGATCGTGACGGCTTTGATTTTTAAAATGTCGAGCATGAATACGGCTGGTGGGGCACTTACAGGAGAATAACGCATGCCCTTCTTCAAACTGTCGCCTTTTTCCAAAGAACCTGCGCTGGACTCGGCCACCAGCCATGCGCCCGGACAAGTTCAAAAAACCGCCGTGTTGTATTGCAACCTGGGCACACCAGACGCGCCGACCACTGCCGCCGTGCGGCGTTTTCTTGGCGAATTCTTGAGCGACCAGCGCGTGGTGGAGATTCCCAAACCCGTTTGGTGGTTGATCCTCAACGGCATCATCTTGCGGGTGCGCCCGGCTAAGTCTGCCGCCAAATACGCCAGCATTTGGCGCGCCGAAGGCTCACCGCTCAAATACTGGACAGAGAAACAAGCGCTGATGTTGCAAGGCTTCCTCGCCCAACGCGGCCAGATGGTGCAAGTGCGGCATGCCATGCGGTACGGCGCCACCTCCATCGCTTCACAAATCGACCTCCTGAAACAACGAGGCATCGAGCGGATATTGATCTTGCCCGCCTACCCGCAATACTCCACCACCACCACCGCCAGCCTGTTTGACGCCATCTACACCTGGGGCGCGCAGGCGCGGCGTATTCCGGAATTTCGCTTTGTCAACAGTTACCACGACGATGCCGGCTATGTCAAGGCGCTGGATGCCAGCGTGCGCAAATACTGGTTGGCCCACGGCAAACCGGATCAACTGGTGATGAGTTTCCACGGCATTCCCGAACGCACGGTGCAATTGGGCGACCCCTACGCAGGCCAGTGCCGGGAGACCGCGCGTTTATTGGCACAGTCGCTTGGGCTGCGCGACAACGAATGGAAACTCACCTTCCAGTCGCGCCTGGGCCGCGCCAAATGGCTGGAGCCCTACACCGAGCCGAGTTTGATCGCCATGGGCAAAGCCGGTGTGCGCCGGGTGGACGTGGTCTGCCCTGGCTTCAATTGCGACGGCCTGGAGACGCTGGAAGAAATCAACATGGAGGGCCGCGAGGCGTTTCTGCACGCGGGCGGCAAAGAGTTCCACCACATCCCCGGCCTGAACGATTCAGACGCTTGGATCAGCGCCTTGTGCGGCATCGCCCAGCGCAATTTGGCCGGATGGGGCTGACAGCGCACAAAGATCGCCGGAGCGAGGTTTGAAGCGGTTTTCCAAAAAGTCCAGATTTGTTAACATGGGTATTAACAAATTGGCCGCTTTATCAGAAAACCCTCCATTTCAACGAAAAATCGGCACTCAAGTCACGGGAAATGGTCATTTATTGCTATACAAACAGTAGCGTTTATTTCTTGGCAACACCCTCGATGAATTGACTCACCAGCGCCAACTGGCTTGGCACATTGAGCGCTGGCGCGTGGCCGCATCCCGCAATCTCCACGGCAGCGGCCAGCCCTTTCAAACCCGGCCCACGCAGCATCATTTGCGCCACAGTGTCTCGCTGCACCAGGTCTGACGCCTCGCCGCGCAGGCACAGAACGGGGCAGTCCAGCGCGTCGTAATGGTTCCAGATCAAATAATCGTCGGGGAAGTTGACAAACTGCTGCACCATCGCCGGGTCGTAGTGCGGCGTCACTCGCCCATCGGGCAAGCGGCGCGTCGATGTTTCGGTGAGGCGCAGCCACTGCGCATCCGTGAGAGAACCATAGGGCTTGTAGACCTGGCGGAAGAAGGCTTCGAGTTCCCGCACCGTCGCGAACGCGGGCGGGTTGCCCGCGTAGGCGCGGATGCGGGCGATGGCGGCGTCGGCCACTTGCGGCGCGGTGTCGTTCAATGTCAAGCTCAGAATGCGCGTTTTAAGTTGCGGCTGGAACAACCCCGAGGCGCAAACGAGACCCAAGGCGCCGCCCATTGAGGTGCCGACCCAATGGGCCTTGTCGATGTTCAATTGGGCGAACAAATCGGCGGCGATCCGGGCGTAGAACGCCAAACAATATTCGCGCTCTGGCAGCGGGCTCCATTGACTCAGGCCGCGGCCAATCGTGTCTGGGCAAATCACGCGGTGGCCCAATGTGCTCAAGTGTGCGGCCAATTCGTCCATGTCGCGGCCAGTGCGAGCGAGGCCGTGCCAGGCGATCACGGTGCCGCGCGCCGGGTTGCCGCCGCCCAATTCCCCGCTGCTTTCGGCAGGCCAATCGGTGTAGTGGATTTCTCGGCCTGCGCAGGTGACGTAGCGGGAGCTGAAACTCATGGGGCGGCGCTCGTCAGTTTTTGCGGCTCTGCGCAGATTTAAGAAACGCGCTGGTGCGCAGCCGCCCGACCACACCCGTCGGGAAGTAATACACCGACAGCACAAACAACATACCGAGCCACAGCAGCCAGCGGTCGGGTGAGAGCAACGCAGCCAGCCACGGCAGGCCAGACGCGGCTTCGTGCCCCAAGCGCAGCAAATCCTGCAAATAACTTTGCGCGAAGAGAAAGAGCGCTGCGCCAATCGCTGCGCCATACACCGTGCCCATGCCGCCAATGACGACGATCAACAGCACATCCATCATGATCTCGAAAGAGAGTGAGGTATCTGGCCCGTTGTAACGCAGCCAGACCGCCAGCATCGCCCCGGCCATACAGGCAAACAAGGCCGAAAGCACGCTGGAGGTGGTGCGGTAGACCACCACTTTGTAGCCAATCGCCTCAGCGCGGAATTCGTTTTCGCGGATCGCCTGCAAGACGCGGCCAAAGGGCGAATTGACGATGCGCAGCAGGGCCAGAAACAACACCAATGCAACTACAAACAGCAGGTAATAACACAGCAACTTGCCGTCCAGATTCGCGCCCAGAAACGGCGTGTCTGAGAATTCAAAACTCGGCGAAATGACTTCGGGCAGCTTGAACGTGAGCCCGTCTTCCCCGCCCGTCAAATCCGACAATTGCGAGGCCAGCGTTTGAAACGCCGAGGCCACGGCCAGCGTGATCATGGCGAAGAAAATCGCCCGCACCCGCAGCGAGAACAGGCCCACCGCCAGCGACAACAACAACGACAACACCAGCGACGCCGCCAGGCCGGTGGCCAGCGCGCCCCAGGTCGGGCCCATGCGCGTGGTGGCGATGGCAATGCCATAAGCGCCAATGCCGAAAAACATGGTGTGGGCGAAACTGACGATGCCGGTGAAGCCCAAGAGCAAATCAAAACTCGCCACCAACACAATGAAGATCAAAATCTTCGCCGCTACATCGAGCGCCTTGACGCCCGGAAACAGGAACGGCGCGAATGCCAGTGCAAGCAACAACACCGTCAAAACAACCGCCAACACGCGGCTGCGCGGCAAATCATTGGAGAGGATGCGGGTCAACATGCGCTAGTTACCACCCTAGCGGTTTGCCACAGGGTAGACACCTTGAGGCCGCCACAACAATATCGCCACCATCAACGCGATGTTGGAAAACAGCGCCGCTTTGGGCAACAGAAAGCCGGTGTAATTGACCATCAACCCAACCAGCAAAGCGCCAATCAACGCGCCGCCGGTGGAGCCCAGCCCGCCAATGATGATGACGATGAAAATCAACACATTCACCTGCGCGCCCATTTGCGGCACCAGGTTTTGCTGGAACATGCCCCACATCACGCCGCCCAGGCCGGCCAAGGCGCTGCCCGCCACAAACACGGCGACAAACAGGCGGCGGATGCGGTAACCCAGCGCCTCAACCATCTCGCCGTTTTGCACACCAGCGCGGATCAACAGGCCAATCTTGGTGCGGTTCAAAGTAAAGGCCAGCACGGCGAACACCAGAATGCCAACCACCACTGACAACAAGCGGTATTTCTCCAACACCGCGTCGCCGAAAAGCAGCGCGCCGCGCATGCCCTCGGGCAGTGGCAGCGGAATCTGCACCGGGCCCCAGATCACCTTGATGAGTTCTTCGCCAATGATCATGCCGCCCATGGTGATCAAAATTTGCTTCAGGTGCTGGCCGTAGACTGGCCGGATGATGAAACGTTCAAACGCTACGCCCACGGCCCCCGCCACCAGCATGGCCACCACCATCGCCGGCAATACCGCCAGCAGGTTGACCCAAATGCTGCCCGAGCCCGTCAAGTCGCCCATCGCGCCCAACACGCTCGCCGCCACGTAAGCGCCAAGCGCGATGAACACGCCGTGGCCAAAATTCAGCACGTCCATCAGGCCAAACACCAAGGTGAGGCCCGAAGCGATGATGAAAATGATCATGCCCATCGCCAGGCCCGCGACCGTGAGCGTGAGCCAAGTCGAACCGGAGCCAATGAACGGAAAGACCACGGCGGCCAATACCGGCACCAGCGCCAGCGGCTTCCAATCCAGATCAAGCGCCTTCATATGGCCAACCCTAAAAGAGAATGCTGCAAGGCCTCGTCGTCGGCCAGCGCTTTCATCGAGCCCGCATGCACCACACGGCCGTTGTCCATCACGGCCACCGTGTCGCCCAGGCGTTTGGCGAAATTGATGTTTTGCTCCACCAGCAAGAGCGTGGTGCCGGCCGCCTTGAGTTGGGCGAAGGCGTCGATCATGTTGTTGATGATGGCCGGTGCCAGGCCCTTGCTCGGCTCATCGACGATCAGCAGTTCGCGCGGCTCCACGATGGCACGGGCCACGGCCAACATCTGTTTTTGCCCGCCCGACAATTTGCCCGCCGGATGGTTCCAGAATTTTTCCACCGGCGGGAAGAGTTTGAAGATCCACTCCAGGCGCGCTGAATCCATCTGGCTCGCACGTTTGGCTTTTTGCGCCGCCAGCAGCATGTTTTCCTTAACCGTGAGGTCGGAAAAAATGCCCATGTTTTCCGGCACGTAGGCGACGCCTCGGCCCGCGATGTCGGGCGTTTTCGCTGCAGTGATGTCCTGGCCGGCAAAGCTCAAGCGGCCTTGCGACGCATGCCACAGCCCCATGATGGTTCGCAGCGTGGTCGTTTTGCCCGCGCCATTGCGCCCCAGCAGCATCGTGAGTTGGCCTTTGGGCACCGTGAGGTCAACGCCATGCAGGATGTGGTACGCGCCGATGTGGGTGTGTACGCCGGACAGTTCGAGCAGATTTTGGGTCACGCCAATGCCCCTGCAGGCGCAATGCCCAAGTACGCTTCTTGCACAACTGGCGAAGCGATGACAGCAGCCGGCTCGCCATCTGCCACCAACGCGCCGTTGTGCAGCACGATGATGCGGTCAGCCAGGTCTCGCACCACGTCCATCTTGTGCTCCACCAGCAGAATGGTTTTGGACTTGTCTTTTTTCAGCTCGCGGATCAGGTTCAAGATGACAGGCGCTTCAGCGGAGTTCATGCCCGCCGTAGGCTCGTCAAACATGAAGACTTTGGATTCGAGCGCCATCAGCAACGCCACTTCCAGCTTGCGCTGGTCGCCGTGTGGCAGGCTGGCCACAATCGCCGATTGTTTGTGCTGCAATGACACCCCCTCCAGGATTTCGCCCGCCCGCGCCGACAGGCCCGCGTGGTCGCTCCAGATGCTCCACAGGTTGTAGCCACGCCGATGCGCGCCCACACGTGTGGCCTGCACGGCCAAGCGCACGTTTTCGATCACGCTCAAATTCGGGAACAGGTTGGTGAGTTGAAACGCCCGCCCCAAGCCCGCCAACGTGCGCTCTGAGACACCCAAACCCGTCAACTCGCGGCCATTCAGCGAGACGCTGCCCGCCGTCGGTTTGATCTGCCCCGATATCAGATTGAAATAGGTCGTTTTGCCCGCACCGTTGGGCCCGACGATGGCAGTCAACGTGCCCGGCTCAAACGAGCAACTGACAGAGTCCACGGCAACGTGGCCGCCGAACCGGACTGTGAGGTTTTTGGTTTGCAGCATGGGCAAAGACAGGAGCCAAAAAAGGAGGGAGCGGCGTAGCGAGCGGGTGCCAGGCTAGGCGGACGGAGCGCAGCAACCGGAATGGACTAAAGGTCCATGAGGATTGCGAGCACCGCGCAACGCGGCATGGCGACCGCGCGGTAGCCGAGCACGCCTTTTTCAGCGTTTGTTGCGGATGGGGACACTCATCTCCTCCGCCTTGATCTCGCGCACCAGCTCAGGCACGCCCCAGGCAAATGCCGGATCCACCTTGATCTTGAAGTGGTACATGCTTTGCATTGCCTGGTGGTCTTCCTTGCGGAAGGTCATCTTGCCTTTTGGTGTGTCAAAACTCATGCCTTCCATGGTTTTGATCAAGGTGTTGGCGGACGCATCGCCATTGCTCTTTTTCAGCGCCGTGACCACCGCCATCGCCGCCGAAAAGCCGCCTGCCGTGAAGAAATCTGGCGGCGACTTGAACTGGCTGTAGTGGCGCGCCACCATGGCCTCGTTGGTTGGGTTCTTCGGCATGCCAAAGTAGTAATAAGTAGCGCCCTCCATGCCAGGGAACTGCTTGTAGGCGACCATGGCGGGCAGGATGTTGCCGCCGGTGGCGATTTCGATGTTGTAACGCTTCAAGTCCATGTCGACAATCTTGAACGGGTTGCCGCCGCCGCCGGCCCAGATGATCCAGATCACTTTGCGGCCCGGCAGGTCTTTGAGTTTGTCGATCAAGCGCTGGGCGCCCGCCGTGAAGTCGGTTGTGGTGGTAGGCAGGTATTCCTCGTGCACGATCTTGGCGCTTTTAATCGACTCTTTGAAGGCTTTCACGCCATCGCGGCCAAAGGCGTAGTCTTGCGCCAGTGTGGCAATCGAGGTGCCAGCCTTGTCTTGCGCCACGGCGTTGGAGATGGCGTCTTGTGAGCTGTTGCGCCCCGTGCGGAAGATGTATTTGTTCCACTTGTCGCCGGTGATTGAATCGGCCACTGCCGGCTCGACCAGCAAAATCTTTTTGTACTCTTCGGCCACTGGCAACATGGCCAACGCCACACCCGAAGACGTGGGGCCTACGGCGAGGTCTGCCTTGTCATCAGAATAAGCTGTGGCCAGCAATGACTTGCCCAAGTCGGGCTTGCCCTGGTCGTCTTTTTCGATCACCACCAGCTTCTTGCCGTTGACCATCATGGTGCCGCCGGTGGCGTAATCCAGCCCCATCAGGAAACCCGTGGCGGTTTGTTTGCCGTAAGCTTCCAACGGGCCGGTTTTGCTGTAAATGTGGGCGATCTTGATCTCTTTGGATTGCGCCAGGGCCACGCTGGGCAAGCCGACGGCGAACACCACTGCCTGTGCCAAGACTGCGGCACCGCTCAAGGTGATGAGGTTTCTGCGAAACATGGGGCTTCCTTTTGATTGAAAATTCATGGTGGCTGTGCAATGACCAATTCATGCACACACCGTGCCAACCCGATGTATCCCTTAACTCTATGATTCAATTAGCTTATGTCCAAGAGGGGCAAGCGCATCGACTGAATTAAATACAACTGTTTTGTATGTTTTTCATACAAATGTATTTTTAATTCGCAGGGTTTTCCAGACGTTCGTACAAGGTCGCGCGTGAGATGCCCAGAACGCGCGAGGTGGCCAACTTATTCCCTCCGGTTGCCTGCATGGCTGCCTGGATGGCTCGGCGCTCCAGCTCGGCAATTTGCACGCTCAAGGGCCTCGTCAGGTTTTTCTCTGTAGCTGCCGAAGTTAAGTCTGTCGCTTCACCTGATTCGGCCAAAGGCTGCGCCAAGAGCGGCAC
Organism: Rhodoferax sp.; assembly: GCA_031428695.1. GTDB lineage: Bacteria > Pseudomonadota > Gammaproteobacteria > Burkholderiales > Burkholderiaceae_C > JANYCG01. The sequence goes on from JANOYE010000366.1 coordinate 15,868, forward strand.
TCCCGCATCGAGCAACACCGCTTCGAGCTGCTTGGCGTCTATCGTTTGTGAATCACCGCGCATGGCGGCCTGTTCAAGTACATTGCGCAGCTCGCGGATGTTGCCGCGCCAGTGCTGCGCCGCCAGCAGCGCCAGGCCATCGGGCGTGACGTCGATCTGCCCTGCCCCGCCTGCCGTGGCTTGTTGCGCCATGTCTTCGGCCAACACCTCCACCAGCGCGGCAATGTCGCTGCGGCGCTCGCGCAAGGGCGGCACCCGCAGCGGCAGCACATTCAGGCGGTAAAACAGGTCTTCGCGGAACTGCCCGGCGCGCACCAGCGCGGCCAGGTCACGCGAGGTGGCGGCGATCACGCGGGCGTCAAACGCCACCACTTTGTTCGAGCCCAAGGCTTCGATTTCGCCCTCCTGCAAGGCACGCAGCAATTTGGCTTGCAAGGCCAGCGGCATGTCGCCGATCTCGTCGAGGAACAGGGTGCCGCCGTCGGCCAGCTTGAATTTGCCTTCGCGCGCTTTTTGCTGCGCGCCAGTAAAGGCGCCGGGCGCGACGCCGAAGAATTCTGCCTCCAGCAAGGTGTCTGGCACGGCCGCAATGTTGATGCTGATCAGCGGCCCGGAGGCGCGGTTGGAGGCGGCATGGATGGCGTGCGCCAACAGCTCCTTGCCGGTGCCGGTTTCGCCCAGCAACAGCACCGGGCTGCCCGATTGCGCGGCGCGGCGGGCCTGGCACTTGATCTCCAGCGCGGCGGGGCTGGTGCCAATGAAACTCGCAAAGGTGTATTTGGCGCGGCGCTGGCCGGGCGCGGAGGGTAAAAGCGGGTTGCGCCGCTCGCGCGCCAGCTCACGCCTGGCGTCGTCCAGGTCACGCTGCAGCAGGGCGAACTTGCTGATCAGCGGTTGCAGCGTCGTTTCCGGGTGGTCAAACAACACGATGCCGATGGCGCCAATCACCGCATTGGTTTCGTCAAACAGCGGGATGCGGCTGACCACAAACGTGCCGGCCTTGTTGGTGAGCAAATCGACCAGGATCGCTTCGCCGGTGTCCAGCACACGGCGCATTTGCGTGTTGGGGATCACCTCTTCGACGATGTGGCCCAAAAACTGGTCGAGCGACGAGAAACCCAGCGCCGGCAAAAAGCGCTGGTAACCTTCATTGACCCAGACGATGCGGCCCGAGCGGTCAACCAGGAACATGCCTTGGCTGGCGTTGGCGAACACCTCGAACATCGAGCGCGCCGCCAGCGCCAGGATGCTCTGGGCGTCGCTGGGGAGGGAACTGGGGTCACGCATGGCCGGATGTTAACTTGACCCATTGAATGCCGATTTCTGAGCGGCTGACGTCGGTACCACCCTGCCAAGAAGGTCGTACAGCCTGAATCACGGTGTCAGGAAATTTTACATATTCCGTAGATCAATTCCCTTCCCAGGCGGCAAGGACTCCTATGTGTTTGATTCCATTAAGTTTCTTTACTCTGGCATGAGGTATGCATAGTTTTCTTGCGAGTCTCTGTTTCGGTCTTCACTTATATTTGGAGAGAATCATGTCAACTTTGTTCAAGCGTGTTGTTGCCGGTGTGTGTTTGACCAGTGCTGCGGGGCTTGCCATGGCCGGCCCGGTGATTTTGGGCGGTGACGACCTCACTGACCACGGCTCCCGAGTGGGAGGCGTCAACCTAGAAGGCTGGCTGTACATCCAAAAGGCGGTGGGCAACGTGCTCAGCGGCGTCACGCGGGCTGGTGCCTTCAC